>JALWJU010000341.1 GCA_026997055.1 Paracoccaceae bacterium
AGGCGGGGCCGGGGGAGGCGGGCCGATGAGCGCGTCGATCTCCTCTCCGTCACGGGGCGCTGCCGGCGCTGCCACGCCGCCAGCCGCGGGCGGCTCCGCTTCCGCGCGTATCCCCCTGCGCCCGCTGGCGCGTATCCTCCAGGCCCGGCAGCGGGGCGAAAACCCGGACCGCATCGAGCGCGAAAACCTGCGCCGGCGCCGCGAGGAGATGCGCGACCGCGCCCGCCAGCGCTCCGAGGGGCGGCTTCTGGCGCTGGCCGGCCTGTTCCTGTGCGCCTTCATCGTCGTGGGCCTGCGCATGGGCGAGCTTGCCGCCAGCGAGCCCCGGGAGCCCGGCGCGGTCGGCCACCGGGAGGCGATCGCCCAGGCGCGCGCCGATATCGTGGACCGCAACGGGCGCATCCTCGCCACGAACATGCTCACCCGCGCGCTTTACGCCCAGCCGCCGATGATGGTGGACAAGGCCCATGCGGCACGCGAGCTTGCCCGCATCTTCCCCGATCTCGACGAGGAACGGCTGCTCGCCCGGTTCAACGGCCCGCGCAAGTTCATCTGGATCAAGCGCAAGATCAGTCCCGAGCAGCAGCAGCAGGTGCACGATATCGGCGAGCCGGGGCTTCTGTTCGGCCCGCGCGAGATGCGCCTTTATCCCAATGGCGCCCTTGCCGCGCATATCCTCGGGGGCGCGGGTTTCGGCCGCGAGGGCGTGAATGCGGCCGAGGTGATCGGGATTGCCGGGGTGGAGAAGTATTTCGACGAGCGCCTGCGCGACCCGGCCCGGGCGGCGGAGCCGCTCGTGCTCTCGCTCGACCTCACCGTGCAGGCGGCGCTGGAGGAGGTGCTGGAAGGCGGGATGAAGATCATGGGCGCCAGGGGCGCGGCGGCGGTGCTGATGGATGCCCATAGCGGCGAGGTGCTGGCCATGGCCAGCCTGCCCGATTTCGACCCCAATGCCCGCCCCCGCCCGCTGACCGAGGGCAAGGCCGAGGACAGCCCGCTTTTCAACCGTGCCGTGCAGGGGCTCTACGAGCTTGGCTCGGTGTTCAAGATCTTCACCGCCACCCAGGCGCTGGAACTGGGGCTGCTGAGCCCCGACAGCATGGTGGACACGCGCGGACCCATTCGCATGGCCGGCTTCACGATCCGGGATTTCAAGGATTACGGCAGCCAGCTGTCGCTTGCCGATGTGATCGTGCATTCGTCCAATGTCGGCACCGCGCGCACGGCCCGGATGATCGGCGCCGGACGCCAGCGCGACTTCCTCGCCGATCTGGGCCTGCTGGAGCCGACCCCGGTGGAGCTGATCGAGGCGGCCGGCGCCAGGCCGCTGCGCCCGAAGGAAGCGGAGTGGAAGGAGCTCTCCACCATGACCATTTCCTACGGGCACGGGGTTTCGGTCTCGCCCCTGCACCTGGCGGCGGCCTATGCGAGCATCGTCAATGGCGGCAGCCGCGTCCGGCCCACCCTGCTGCGCCGTGACGGCGCGGCGCGCGGCTCCCAGGTGATCTCGCCCGGTGTCTCGGCGACGGTGCGCACCATGCTGCGCCAGGTGGTGCAGCGCGGCACCGCGCGCCTCGGCGAAGTGCCGGGCTATGCGGTGGGCGGCAAGACCGGCTCGGCCGACAAGCCGGGCCTGCGCGGGCGTCCGGGCTATGACGGCGACAGGCTGATCTCGACCTTTGCCAGCGTGTTTCCGAGCGACGATCCGGCCTATGTGCTGGTGGTCTCGCTGGACGAGCCCGAGATTTTCGTCGCCGGCGAGCTGCGCCGCACCGCCGGCTGGACCGCGGTGCCCGTCGCCGCCGAGATCATCCGCCGCGTCGCCCCGCTCATGGGGCTGAAACCGGCGATTGCAAACAGGGGCCGGGCTGGCGTAACACTTGCCCGACAGTGATGCGGGGGGCAGGCCATGGGCCAGGAAAGGACGAAATCGCTGGCCCAGCTCGGCCTGCAGGCGCGCGGCGGGCGCGAGGCGCGGGTGAGCGGCCTTTCGGTGGACAGCCGGCAGGTGAGGCCGGGCCACCTCTTCGCCGCCCTGCCGGGCACGCGGGTGCACGGGGGCGAGTTCATCCAATACGCGCTGCGGATGGGCGCGGGCGCGGTGCTGACCGACCGCCAGGGCGCCGAGATCGCCGCCGAGGCGCTGGCCGCGAGCGAGGCCGCGCTGGTGGTGGTCGAGGATTCACGCCAGGCGCTCGCCTATGCGGCGGCGCTCTGGTTCGGCGCCCAGCCCGAGGTGATGGTCGCGGTCACCGGCACCAATGGCAAGACATCGGTCGCCACCTTCACCCGCCAGATCTGGGAGGCGCTCGGCCGCCGGGCCGCCAATCTGGGCACCACCGGGGTCGAGGGCGCCTTTGCCGCGCCGCTCTCCCACACCACGCCCGAGCCGATCACCCTGCACCGGCTTCTGGCGGAGATGGCGGCCGATGGCGTCACCCATGCGGCGATGGAGGCTTCCAGCCACGGGCTTGCCCAGAAGCGCCTTGACGGGGTGCGGCTGATGGCGGCGGGGTTTACCAACTTCACTCAGGACCATCTCGACTATCACGCTGATTTCGATGATTATTTCAACGCCAAAGCCGGCCTCTTCACCCGTGTCCTGCCGGAGGAGGGCAGCGCGGTGATCAATATCGACGACGAGAAAGGCCCGGCGCTCGCCGAGCTTGCCCACAAGCGCGGCATCGAAGTGCTGAGCGTGGGCCGGGCCGAGGGCGCGGACCTGCGCCTGACCCACCAGCGCTTCGGCCAGACCGGGCAGGAGCTGCGCTTTCACTGGCACAGCAAGGCGCATATGGCGCGGCTCAACCTGATCGGCGGCTTTCAGGCCGAAAACGTCCTGCTGGCCGCGGGTCTGGCCATTGCCTGCGGCGAGGAGCCCGGAGAAGTCTTTGAAACCTTTGAAGAACTGACCACCGTACGCGGACGGATGCAGCTTGCGGCGCGGCGCGCGAACGGGGGGGCGATCTTTGTCGATTACGCTCATACGCCGGACGCTCTCAAGACCGCGCTGAGCGCCCTGCGCCCGCATGTGCTGGGGCGCCTCGTGGTGGTGTTTGGCGCCGGCGGCGACCGCGATACCAGCAAGCGCGTGCTGATGGGGCGCGCGGCGGCGGAACATGCCGATATCGCCATTGTCACCGACGACAACCCGCGCAGCGAAGACCCGGCGGCGATCCGCACCATGGTGCGCGAAGGCTGCCCCGAAGCGCTGGAAGTGGGCGACCGGGCCGAGGCGATCCTGCGTGGGGTGGACATGCTCGAGGCGGGCGACGCGCTGCTGATCGCCGGCAAGGGGCACGAGACCGGCCAGATCATCGGCGAGGATGTGCTGCCCTTTGACGATGCCGAGCAGGCAAGCGTGGCCGTGGCGGCGCTGGAAGGGCGGCTGGCATGAGCCTGTGGACGGCAGGCGAGGCGGCGGCGGCCACGGGTGGCGAGGCGCGGGGCGACTGGGCGGTTACGGGCGTCTCCATCGACAGCCGCACGCTGGCGCCGGGCGATCTGTTCGTGGCGCTCAAGGCGGCGCGCGACGGGCATGATTTCGTCGCCGCAGCCCTCGAAAAGGGCGCGGGTGCCGCGCTGGTCAGCCGCCGGCCCGAGGGCGTGGCCGAGGATGCGCCGCTGCTGATCGTGCCCGACGTGCTCTCGGCGCTCGAAGCGCTGGGCCGGGCTGCGCGCGCGCGCACGGGGGCGCGCGTGGTGGCGGTGACCGGCTCGGTGGGCAAGACCTCGACCAAGGAGATGCTGCGCCTGGTGCTGGGCCGGCAGGGCCGGGTGCACGCGGCCGAAGCGAGCTAC
>JALWJU010000342.1 GCA_026997055.1 Paracoccaceae bacterium
ACCTTCCAGACCAACCTCCTGGCCCTGAATGGCCTCGGCGGTCTCTTCCAGCGTCGCCGCGGCGCGCTCGGTGCGCTGTGCCAGCGCGCTGGCGGCATCGGCGACTTCGGCGGTGGATTCGTTGATCTGGCCGCTGCTCTCCTCGATCTGGCTGATCGATTCGGCGATCGTCTGGGTGGTGGCATTCATTGCCGCGCGAATATCGGCAAAGATGCCGTCGCCCTGCCCCTCCAGGCGATAGGCGAGATCACCGCTGGCCAGCGCATGCAGCGCCTTGCGGATCTCCTCGAGCCCCGTCTGGGTCGTCTCTGCGATCTGGTTGACCCCCTTGCAGATCTCGGCGAAGGCGCCCTTGAAGCGGCTCGGGTCCAGCTTCTGGCTGAAGTCGCCGGCGGCGCAGGCGGCCACCACGGCGGAGATTTCCTCTGCCGCTTTCAGTTCCTGTTCCAGCCGCTCCTTTTCGGCGGCGGCCTTTTCGGCTGCCAGTCTGGCCTGGCTGCGGGCCTCGGCCTGTTCGGCTTCGCGCCGGGCTTCGATCTCGCGGATCTGCGCCTCGCGCAGTTCTTCGGCCCGCTTGCGGCTTTCGGCGAGGTTGGCGCGGAAGGCGGCCAGGGCTTCGGCGACGGGGCCGAATTCGTCCTTGCGCGCTGGATCGAGTTGCAGGGGGGCGTCGCTTTCCTCGTTCATGACGGTTTCCACGTCCCGGGAAAGCTCGGCAAAGCTCTGGCGGATCGTCCGGATCAGGTACAGCGCTCCGCCGGCCATGATGGCGGCGCTGACGGCGCCGAAGATCAGCAGCAGCGACATCATCCGTATATTGTCGCGCCGGGCATCTTCTGCCATGTCGGCCAGCATGTTCAGACCGCCGTCAGCCTGTCCGGCCACGATCGAGACCAGCGCCTGCATCGCGTCGGCCATCCCCTGGGCATCGCTGTCGAAGCGGTCCATCTGTGGATTGCCTGCCTCGGGGCCGCCGTCGATATAGGCCTGGGCCATTGCCTTGCCGCCCTCGTAAAACGGGCCGAAGGCGGCTTCCACCCTGTCGAGCGCGGCAACGACCTCGCTCAGCCCGGCGGATGTGGCCAGGCTGCGGGCGCTATCCACGTCGCGGGCGAATTTCTCGGCATATTCCCTGGCCATGTCGAAGCCGTCATCGAAGCCGGGCAGGCCACGGGTGGCGGAAATATCCGTCAGCCAGCCCTGTACCTGAATCACGTCGTTCTGGATATCCTTGATCGTCACCAGGAGCGGGACCGACACGTCGGAGATCGTGGCGACATGTTTCACGTTCCGTTCCAGCTCCGGCATCTGGGTTCTCAGTTCATAAACGGCCAGCCCGATTCCGGCCCAGCCGAGAATTATGCTGATTGCGAGAATGGAGATGATCTTTGCCTTGAGTGTCATGGGTGCTGCCCTTGTCTGGCCAAACGGAATTTGGACCAGCTATAGGGGACAAAAGTTTTTCTATTCTTAAGACCTGCAAAATTTCTGCCCGCGCCGTTTCGGGCGGGCGGCTTGTGGTTCGGAAGGGCAGGTCCTAGACTTGCGCGGGCTTATCGCCGGGAGGAGACATGAGTGAACTGCTGCGACTGAACGACAGGGGGCTGGTGCTGCTGGGCTGCGGCAGGATGGGCTCGGCGATGCTGGCGGGCTGGCTGGAGAGCGGGCTTGCGCCCGAGAGCGTGTGGGTGCTGGAGCCCCGGCCTTCGGACTGGCTCGGGGCCACGGGCGTGCATCTGAACGAGGCCCTGCCCGAAGCCCCGGCGGTGGCGCTGGTGGCGGTGAAGCCGCAGGCGATGGGCGAGGCGCTGCCGAGGCTGGCAGCCCTGGGCGGGGGCGAGACGCTGGTGGTCTCGGTAGCCGCCGGCACGCCGATTGCCGCTTTCGAGGCGGTGCTGGGGGCGGATACGCCGATCATCCGCGCCATGCCCAACACCCCCGCCGCGGTGGGGCGCGGGATCACCGCCATCATCGGCAACGGGCGCGCCGGGGCGGCGGATATGGCGCTGGCCGAGGCGCTTCTGGGCGCGGTGGGCCAGGTGGTGCGGCTTGCGGACGAGGGGCAGATGGATGCGGTCACGGCCGTATCGGGCTCGGGGCCGGCCTATGTGTTTCACCTGATCGAGGCGCTGGCGGCGGCGGGCGAGGCCGAGGGGCTCGGCGCCGACCTGGCGCTGAAGCTCGCGCGCGCCACGGTGGCGGGCGCCGGCGCGCTGGCCGAGGCGGCACAGGAAAGCCCGGACCGGCTGCGGGCCAATGTCACCAGCCCCGGCGGCACCACGGAAGCGGCGCTCGAAGTGCTGATGGACGCCGAAAGCGGCTTTCCGGCCCTGCTGCGCCGGGCGGTGAAGGCGGCGGCGGATCGCTCGCGGGAGCTTGGCCGTGGGGAGGCGGGCAAATGAACGAGATCGGGTTTGACGATTTTCTCAAGGTCGATATCCGCAAGGGCACGGTGCTGCGCGCCGAGGCCTACCCGGAGGCGCGCAAGCCCGCGATCAAGCTGTGGGTGGATTTCGGCCCCGAACTGGGGGTGAAGAAGAGCTCGGCCCAGATCACCGCCCATTACAGCCCCGAGGCTCTGGTGGGGCGCGCGGTGCTGGCGGTGGTGAACTTTCCGCCGCGCCAGATCGGCAGGTTCATGTCGGAAGTGCTGGTGCTGGGGCTTGCCGATGGAGAGGGCGGCATCGTGCTGATCGGCCCGGATGCGGGCCATGACGTGCCCGACGGGGAGCGGCTGCAATGAGCCCGCGGGTGCTGCTCTCGCGCCCGCTGCCCGAAGCGGTGATCGCGGCGGCGCGGGAGAGCTTCGAGGTGGCGGTGCGCGGAGAGACCACGCCGATGACGCGCGCGGAGATGGTCGCCGCTCTCCAGGAATACGACGCCATCGTGCCCACGCTTGGCGATGCTTTCAGCGCCGATGTGCTGGGGGCGGCCGATCCGCTGCGCTGCCGCTTGCTCGCCAATTTCGGGGTCGGCTACGACCATATCGACGTGCTGGCGGCCACGGCGCTGGATATCGCGGTGAGCAACACGCCGGGTGCGGTCACCGATGCCACCGCCGATCTGGCGCTGACGCTGATGCTGATGACGGCGCGCCGGGCCGGCGAGGGCGAACGCCTGGTGCGCTCGGGGCGCTGGCAGGGCTGGCACCCGACCCAGCTTCTGGGCCTGCACCTGACCGGCAAGACGCTCGGGCTGATCGGCATGGGCCGGATCGGCCAGGCGATTGCGCTGAGGGCGCATTACGGCTTCGAGATGGAGGTGGTCTATTACAACCGCTCGGCGCGCGAGACGGCCATGCCCGCGCGCCGGCTCGACACGATCGAGGCGGTGGCGGCGGCTTCCGACGTGGTGGTGGTGGCGCTGGCCGGCGGCACCGGAACCCGGCACCTGGTGGGCACCTCCTGCTTTGCGGCGATGCGCGAACACGCGATCTTCGTCAATATCGCCCGCGGCGAGATCGTGGACGAAGCGGCGCTGATCGACGCGCTGGAGGCGGGCGAGATCGCCGGGGCGGGGCTGGACGTGTACGAGCACGAGCCCGACGTGCCCGAGGCGCTGCGGCGGATGGAGAACGTCACCCTGCTGCCGCATCTTGGTACCAACGCGCTGGAGGTGCGCGAAAGCATGGGGATGATGGCGGTGGAGAACCTGAGGGCGTTCTTCGCCGGAGAAGACCTGCCCAACGCGGTGTGAGCGGCGCGGACAGGGGGAGGCTTCGGTCTCCGGCGGGAGCAGGTTCGCGCCGGCCGGGGGCGAAGGCAGATGTAGGCGCGTGTAGGCGCGGCGGCTCACCG
>JALWJU010000343.1 GCA_026997055.1 Paracoccaceae bacterium
CATTGCCTCCTGGCGACGCTGGGGGGAGTGCGGGGAACGGGGGGGCAGGCCATGAGCTTCGGCAAGCGGCTGATGGATATCGTGCTGGCGCTGCTGTTGTCGGTGCTGCTCGCGCCGGTCATCCTCGCCCTGGCGCTGGCGGTACTGCTGGCCGACGGTCGCCCGGTCTTCTTCGGCTCGCTGCGCGCGCGGGCGCCGGGGCAGAATTTCCGCCTGTGGAAGTTCCGCACCATGACGGTCGATTCGGCGGATGCGGGCGTGACCGGCGGCGACAAGCAGCAGAGAATCACCCGGATCGGCGGATTCCTGCGACGCAGCCGCCTCGACGAATTCCCGCAATTGTGGAACATCCTCCGAGGCGACATCTCCTTTGTCGGCCCGCGCCCGCCGCTGCCGCGCTATGTGGAGATGTTCCCGGAACTCTATGCAGAGGTGCTCAGGAGCCGCCCCGGCGTGACCGGCCTGGCGACGCTGGTCTATCACGAAACCGAGGAAAAGCTGCTGAAATCCTGCCGGACCGCCGAAGAAACCGAGGCCGTCTATACGCGCCGCTGCATCCCGCGCAAGGCGCGCCTCGACCTGCTCTATGCGAAGCGGCGGACCCTGTGCAGCGATCTCGTTCTGATTCTCGTCACCGCTGGCGGGCGGCGCTGGTGGCGCCGGCGCCGGGGGAGGGGGGCGATGCGGAGCGGGAACGAATAATTTCAATCACCGGTTACATTTTCTGCCGCGATACCCTTGCCCTCACCGATACGGATCTGGTATCCTTTCAGATGGGGTTGGACAGTCCTGAAATGCCAGGCTGGGATGGCAAGAACAGGCCGAAAGGCCGCAGCACATGGACGGAATCGACCTTGCATGCTTCATGACCTGCTGCTCTCCCTTTCCCGTCGGCAGAAGAGCCGGATCCTGCTGTTTCTGGATGTCTGCAACGCGGTGGCGGCCTTCTATTTCGCCTGGCTGCTGGTGCAGGGCGGCCTGCCATCCGCGGGCGAATTCGCGCAGTCGCTGCGCTTCCCGGGCGCGCTGATACCGGCGACCATCCTGCTGACGGTCGGTTTCGGCCTGCACCGGATGAAGCTGAACGCTTACGAGATGCAGGGCATCCTCGGCAGTTCCGCCATTGCGGTGGCGCTGGGGCTGGTCGGCGCGATGGTCAACATGCTGCCGGGCCTGCAACTGCCCGAGCAGGTATTTGTCGTGCAGGTCATGGCGCACGCGATCCTTTCGGTCAGCAGCCGCCTCCTGCTGCGCTGGTATGTGATCCGTCTCTACGCCCGCAACCGAAACCGAAAGCGGGTGCTGGTCTATGGGGCGGGGCAGACCGGCCAGCAGCTGGCCGCGGCGCTCAGGACCGACCACGCCTTTACCCCCGTCGCCTTTGTCGATGACAATACCAGCCTGAAAGGGATGACCATCGGCGGGCTCAGGGTGCATTCGCCGGCGGATGTGGATGAACTGATCCGGCGCGAGCGGATCGACCGCGTGGTCCTGGCCATGCCCTCGGCCAGCCCGGCGGCGCGCGCGGCCATATCGCGCCGGCTGGCAAAGACCGGCTGCGAGGTGCATGCGGTGCCTTCCTTTGCCGAGCTTCTGGTCGAGGGAAGGGATACGAACCGGGCGGTTCAGGTGGTGGTGAAGGAGTTGCTGGGCCGGCCCGCCTTCAGGGACAGCCTGCCGGAAGTGAACGGCGCCTATCACGAGCGCTGCATCCTCGTGACCGGCGCCGGCGGCTCCATCGGCACCGAACTGTGCCGCCAGCTTCTGGACATGCAGCCCGAATGCCTGGTCCTGCTGGATCACAGCGAGTTTGCGCTCTACGAGATCGACCAGGAACTGCAGGCGCTGCTGGAGCCGGGCCGGAAGTGCCGGATCGTGCCGGTGCTGGGCTCGGTCACCGATGCCGCGCTGATGCGCCGGCTGATGGACCAGTACCGGATCGAAGTGGTGCTCCACGCGGCCGCCTACAAGCATCTGCCGATGGTGGAAATGAACAGGCTGGTGGGGCTCGAGAACAATGTCCTCGGCACCCGGGTCGTCGCCCGGGCGGCGGCGGATGCCGGGGTCGAGCGCTTTATCCTGGTGTCCAGCGACAAGGCCGTGCGCCCGACCTCGGTCATGGGCGCTTCGAAGCGGATGGCCGAAATGGTGGTGCAGGACATGGCCGCACGCGGCACCGGCACCAAGTTTTCCATGGTCCGCTTCGGCAATGTGCTCGGCTCCTCCGGTTCCGTCCTGCCGCGCTTCCAGAGGCAGATCGAAGCCGGCGGGCCGGTGACGCTGACCCACCGGCGCGCCACCCGCTTCTTCATGACCGTATCCGAGGCCGTGTCGCTGGTATTGCTGGCCGGCACCTATGCCCAGGGCGGGGAGGTCTTCGTGCTCGACATGGGCAAGCCGGTGCAGATCCTGAAACTTGCCCGGCAGATGATCCGCCACGCAGGCTACACGGTGCGCGATGCCGACAACCCGGACGGCGATATCGAGATCGTCGAGATCGGCCTGCGCCCGGGTGAAAAGCTGCACGAAGAGCTGCTGATCGGCTCCGACATGCTCACCACGCCGCACCCCAAGATCCTGCGCGCCCAGGAAAGCTGCCCCTCTCCCGACGAAATCGCCGCCATGCTGGCCGAACTGCGCCGGGCGATCGCGGCCGGCGACGAAGGGGCGGTCGGGTCCATCATTGCCCAATGGGTCGAGTCCACCCAGGACAATGTGCGCGTGCTGGGCGATGATGCGCTCCGCGGGGAGGATTCGCCGCGCAACCGGCCGGTGGAGAGCTCCGCCGCTTCCTGAGTCCGGGCCTGCCCCGCACCCCTCTCGGGGGCACTTCGGGGCGGAGCGGTTTGCGCGCAAATCGCGGCCCCGGCGGCGGTTTCAGCCCCCGGACGGACGCCCGAGGTGGCGCTCGCCCCGCGCCCGGGCGAGGGCGATCTGGCGCTGGCGTTCGCGAAAGCGCGCCCGGCGCGCTTCGTCGAATAGGTCGATGCACTGGTGGCAGGAGACGCCCTCTTCGTATTCCGGCCGCTCCCTGTCTGCGGGCAGGATCGGCCGGCGGCAGGCATGGCACAGCCCGTGCGGGCCTTCGCTCAGCCCGTGGCCCACCGATACCCGCCCGTCGAAGACGAAGCATTCGCCCTTCCAGCGGCTTTCTTCGGCGGGGATGTCCGCCAGATATTGCAGGATCCCGCCCTTGAGGTGATAGACCTCCTCGACCCCCTGGCTCAGCAGGTAGCTGGTGGATTTCTCGCAGCGGATGCCGCCGGTGCAGAACATCGCCACGCGCTTGTTGTGAAAGCGGTGGGCATTTGCCTGCCACCAGGCGGGAAAGTCGCGAAAGCGCGCGGTCTGCGGGTCGATCGCGCCTTCGAAGGTGCCGATCGCCACTTCGTAATCGTTGCGGGTGTCGATCACCACCACGTCATCCTCGGCGATGAGGTCGTTCCATGCCTCGGGCGGCACGTATCGGCCGACGGCGGTGCGCGGATCCACGCCGGGCACGCCAAGGGTGACGATCTCGCGCTTGAGGCGCACCTTCATGCGGCCGAAGGGGGGCTTCTGCGCCGTCGCCTCCTTCCAGTCGAGACCCGCGCAGCCGGGGAGCGCGCGGATATGGGCGAGCATGGCGTCGATCCCGGCGCGCGGGCCGGCGATGGTGCCGTTGATGCCTTCGCGCGCCAGTAGCAGCGTGCCGGTGACGCCTTCGCGCCCGGCCAGCGCCAGCAGCGGGGCGCGCAGGGCGGCGGGGTCTTCGAAGGGGGTGAAACGGTAGAGCGCGGCGATCGTGTACATGGGCCGGGCTTAGCCGTCGATCTGGCCGGGTGCAAGCCCGCCCTCAGCTCTGCCCCTCAAGCCCGCGTGACTTGACATTTGCCCGGCCCCGGCGGCATCGAGTGGGCAGGAGGTATGCGCGATGTCCAGACTTTTCCGGCCATTCCGGCTGCTCGCCGCGGTCCTGATCCTGCTGCCCGCCCTTGTCCCCGCCCCTGCCCTTGCCGAGCGGCGGGTGCCCGGGAACGCGGGGGAGATACAGCTTTCCTTCGCCCCGGTGGTGGCGAAGGCGGCGCCGGCGGTGGCCTCGGTCTATGCCGCTTCCGAGGCGCGGCCGGGGGGGCCGTTTGCCAATGACCCGCTGTTCGCGGAACTGTTCCGCGGCTTTGGCGGCGTGCCGGAGGAGCAGAACGCCCTGGGCGCCGGCGTGCTGGTGGGCGGCGGTCTGCTGGTGACCAATTACCATGTGGTGCAGGATGCCGACACGATCCGCGTGGTGCTCTCGGACCGGCGCGAATATGCGGCCCGGCTGGCGCT
Source organism: Paracoccaceae bacterium (assembly GCA_026997055.1). Taxonomy (GTDB): domain Bacteria; phylum Pseudomonadota; class Alphaproteobacteria; order Rhodobacterales; family Rhodobacteraceae; genus JAAEUB01. The sequence goes on from JALWJU010000343.1 coordinate 4,309, forward strand.
GGCCGACGAGGCGGCCGATATCGCGGTGCTGCGCCTCGTGGGCGAGGGGGTCGAAGACCTGCCCGCCCTGCCGATCGGCGATTCCGACAGGCTTCAGGTGGGCGACCTGGTGCTGGCGATCGGCAATCCCTTCGGGGTCGGGCTCAGCGTCTCCTCCGGCATCGTCTCGGGCCTCGCCCGCGCCCGGCGCGAGGGCGGCGGGCTGGGCAATGCGCGCTTCTTCCTGCAGACCGATGCGCCGATCAACCCGGGCAATTCCGGCGGCGCGCTGGTCAACATGAAGGGCGAACTGGTCGGGATCAACACCCTGATCGTCACCCGCTCCGGCGGCTCCAACGGGCTCGGCTTCGCCATCCCGGTGAATATCGTGCGCCAGATCGTCGCCCAGGCGCGCGCCGGCAAGAGCCGCTTCGAGCGCCCCTGGATCGGGCTCGACGTGCAGGAGGTGGATGCGGGGCTGGCCGAGGCGCTGGGCATGGACCGCCCGCAGGGACTGCTGGTGCGCCGGCTCGATCCCGACAGCCCCTTCGAGCGCGCCGGGCTCAAGCCGGGCGACGTGCTGCTGGCGCTCGATGGCCACCCGGTCAATACCGCCGCCGGGCTCGATTTCCGCATGGCCAGCACGCCGGCGGGCAGCGAAATCGCAGCGCGGTGGCTCAGAGACGGCCGGGAAGTGACCGCCCCGGTCGCGGTAATGCCTCCGCCCGGGACCGTCCCCGGCGCGGCAGGCGCGCCTCTCACCATCGCCACCCCCGGCCCGCTTCAGGGCCGCACGCTTGCCGCGCTCACCCCGGACCTCGCCCGCCGCCTGGGCCTGCGCCGCGCGCCCAGGGGCGTGGTCGTGCTGCAGGGGCCGCCGCCGGGCTTCGGCACCAGCGTGCAGGTAGGCGACGTGATCCTTGCCATCGACGGCCAGAAGGTCGCCACCCCCGCCGAGGTCGCCGAAATCGCCCGCAATCATCGCGGATGGTGGCGCATCGACCTGTTGCGTGGTAACAGGGTGATCACCTTTCGAACCAACCGCTGAGGCAAGCCATGGACAAGACCGCCCTCCTCGTGATCGACGTGCAAAACGACTTCTGCCCCGGCGGGGCGCTGGCCGTGGCTGACGGAGATGCGGTGGTGGGGGTGATCAACGCCATGCTGGCCGATTTCCCGGTGCGTGTATTCACCCAGGACTGGCACCCGGCGGGGCATGGCTCCTTTGCCTCCTCGCATCCGGGCAAGGCGGCCTTCGAGACCACCGAAATGCCCTATGGCACCCAGGTGCTCTGGCCCGACCATTGCGTGCAGGGCACCAAAGGCGCCGCCTTTCACCCCGACCTCAGCACCGAGCCCGCCGACCTGATCATCCGCAAGGGGGCGAACCCGGCGATCGACTCCTACTCCGCCTTTTTCGAAAACGACCGCACCACCCCCACCGGCCTTGAGGGCTATCTGCGCACGCGCGGGGTGGAAAGGCTGGTGCTCACGGGCCTTGCCACCGATTTCTGCGTCGCCTATTCGGCGCTGGACGCGGCCCGGCTGGGCTTCGCGGCCGAGGTGCGCCTCGATGCCTGCCGGGCGATCGACCTCGACGGCTCGCTTGGCGCCGCGCTCGATCAGATGCGCGCCGCCGGCGTCACCCTCGCCGGGGCCTGACATGGTCGATATCGCCACCCGCGTCTATAACCACAACTGGAAGATCGACCCGATCGTCCGCTCGCTGATCGACACCGATTTCTACAAGCTCTTGATGTGCCAGTCGGTGTTTCGCAACAAGCCCGACGTGCGGGTGACCTTCAGCCTGATCAACCGCTCGCATCATGTGCCGCTGGCCGAGCTGATCGACGAGGGCGAGTTGCGCGAACAGCTCGACCATATCCGCACCCTTTCGCTCAGCCGGGGCGAAAGCACCTGGCTGCGCGGCAATACCTTTTACGGCAAGCGGCAGATGTTTCGCCCCGATTTCATGGAGTGGTTCGAGAACCTGCGCCTGCCGCCCTATCACCTGGAGCGGGTGGGCGAGCAGTATGAGCTGACCTTCGAAGGCCCCTGGCCCGAGGTGATGCTGTGGGAGATCCCGGCGCTGGCGGTGCTGATGGAGCTGCGTAGCCGCGCGGTGCTGCGCGGCATGGGACGCTTCGAGCTTCAGGTGCTGTACGCGCGCGCCATGACCCGGCTGTGGGAAAAGCTCGAGCGCCTGCGCCCGCTCGAGGGGCTCAGGATCGCCGATTTCGGCACGCGGCGGCGCCACTCCTTCCTGTGGCAGGACTGGGCCGTGCAGGCCATGGGCGAGGCGCTGGGGCCGGCCTTTGTCGGAACCTCCAATTGCCTCATCGCCAAGAACCGCGACCTCGAGGCCATCGGCACCAATGCCCACGAACTGCCGATGGTCTATGCCGCGCTGGCCGAGGATGACGCGGCCCTGCGCGCGGCGCCCTACCGGGTGCTCGCCGACTGGCACGAGGAGCATGACGGCAACCTGCGCATCATCCTGCCCGACACCTACGGCACCAGGGGCTTCCTCGAAAACGCGCCCGACTGGCTCGCGGGCTGGACCGGGATACGGATCGACAGCGGCGACCCGGCGGCGGGCGCCGAGGTGGCGATCGACTGGTGGAAATCGCGCGGCGAGGACCCGGCGCAGAAGCTGGTGATCTTCTCCGACGGGCTGGACGTGGACGAGATCATCAAGCTGCACGAGCAGTTTTCCGGCCGGGTCAAGGTGAGCTTCGGCTGGGGCACGCTGCTGACCAACGATTTCCGCGACCTTGTCGCGGGCGATGCGCTGGCCCCCTTCTCGCTCGTGTGCAAGGCGGTGGCGGCCAATGGCCGGCCCACGGTCAAGCTCTCGGACAATCCCCGCAAGGCCATGGGACCGGCCGAGGAAATCGCCCGCTACAAGCGCGTCTTCGGCGTCGGTCGGCAGGCCGAGATGGAAGTGCTCGTCTGAAGGGATGGGCAGGATTTTCCGCAAAGGATCGCTCCGCCTCCGGCGCGCCGCGAGAGGCAATGAGGCGGGCGGCGCAGAGCCAGCCCGGGGTCAGCCTGGAGTCAGCCCGGAGTCAGCCCGGTGCCTCGGCGGCAAACGGATCCCGGGCATAGCCGACATGGGTCAGGTAGAGGCCCTGCGGCGGGCTGACCGGGCCGCAAGCGGCGCGATCCCTGGCCTGCAGCGCCGCGCGCAGGTCAGCGGCGCTCCAGGCCCCGGCCCCGACCCGCTCCAGGGTTCCGACGAAGCTGCGCACCTGGTTGTGCAGGAACGACCGCGCGCGCAGGTGGAAGCGGAACTCCGTGCCGTGCTCCAGGGCGATCTCCTCGATGCGCAATTCGTCCAGCGTCCTTACCGGGCTTTTCGCCTGGCACATGGTCGAGCGGAAGGTGGTGAAATCGTGCCGCCCCAGCAGTATCTTCGCGGCCTCCTGCATGGCGCGCCCGTCCAGCCGGTGGCGCAGCTGCCAGGCGAGCCCGGCCTCGAGGGCAAGCGGCGCGCGCCGGCTGATCAGGCGAAACATGTAGCGCCGCTCGCGGGCGGAAAACCGCGCGTGGAAGTCGCTCTCCACCCGTGCGCAGGCCAGCACCGCCACCGGCGCGGGCTTCAGGTGGTGGTTCAGCGCTTCCATCAGGCGAAACGGCTCCCATTCGCGCGCCATGTCGCAATGGGCCACCTGCCCGGTGGCGTGGACGCCTGCATCGGTGCGCCCGGCGGCGGCGATCGAAGGCAGGTCCGGCTCCAGCCGTGCCAGCGCCGCCTCCAGCGCGCCCTGCACCGAGGGCTGCTCCTTCTGGCGCTGCCAGCCGCGGAACGGCGCGCCGTGATATTCGATTTTCAGTGCATAGCGGGGCATGGGAGGCGGCATATACTGCCCGGCGAATTCTGACAACGCTCCTCTGGCGACGCCTCCTGATGCGTCCTATGTACAGGAGAGCCGATCGAGGAGAGCCGCCTTGGGCGTGGGAGACATTGCCGACAACCTGACCCGCCGGATCGAGCGCCTGGGGGCCTCGGCCCGCGAGGCGCTGTTCGAGCCGGTGATCCGGCTCGGCGTCACCGGACTGAGTCGGGCGGGCAAGACGGTGTTCATCACCGCGCTGGTGGCCAACCTGCTCGACCGCGCCCGGATGCAGGGGCTCGCCGCCCAGCGCGAGGGGCGCATCGAGGCGGTGTTTCTGCAGCCCCAGCCCGACATGACCGTGCCGCGCTTCGACTTCGAGGCGCATCTGGCCGCCCTCACCGGCCCCAAGCCGCGCTGGCCCGCCTCCACTTCCTCGGTGAGCGAGCTGCGGCTTTCCTTCCGGGTGCGCCCGGCGGGGCTGCTCTCGGGGCTGCGTGCGTCGCGGATCGTGCACCTGGATATCGTCGATTATCCCGGCGAGTGGCTGCTCGACCTCTCCCTGCTGGACCTCTCCTATGGCGAATGGTCGGCCCGGGTGCTCGAGCGCATCGCCGCGCGCCCGCAGGCCGCGCCTTTCCTCGAGGCGCTGGCCGCCACCGATCCGGCCGCCCGGCTCGACGAGCCCGCAGCCAAGGCGCTTGCCGAGACCTACACCGCGAGCCTCACCGCCCTGCGCGAGGCGGGCTTCTCCGACTGCACGCCGGGGCGCTTCCTGCTGCCGGGCGACCTCGCGGGCTCCCCCGCCCTCACCTTCGCCCCGCTGCCAGAGCCCGAAAAGGCCCGGTCCCGGCGCGGCTCGCTCTGGCGGCTGTTCGAGGCGCGCTTCGAGGCCTACAAGGCCGAGGTGGTCAGGCCCTTCTTCCGCGCCCATTTCGCCGGGATCGACCGGCAGGTGGTGCTGGTCGATGTGCTCGAGGCGATCCATGCCGGCCCCGCCGCGCTCGAAGACCTGCGCCGCGCCATGGCCGACACGCTCGCCGCCTTCCGCCCCGGGCGCAACGCCTGGCTCAGCCGCCTGCTCAGGGGGCGGCGCGTGGAGCGCATCCTGTTTGCCGCCACCAAGGCCGACCACCTGCACCACAGCCAGCACGCCCGCCTCGCCGCCATCACCGAGGCGCTCCTGGCCGAGGCGCGCAGCCGCGCCGATTTCGCCGGCGCCGAGACCCGCGCCATGGCCATCGCCGCCCTGCGCGCCACCACCGAGGAGACGCACGAGCACGAGGGCCGCACACTCGCCTGCGTGCGCGGCACCCTGCTCGACGGGCGCAATGCGGCGCTCTATCCGGGCGAGCTTCCCCGAGACCCGGCCCGCCTGCTCGCCCCGGCCCGCGAGGGGGCGGAAAAATGGCTCGATGGCGACTACCGGATCATGCGCTTCGCCCCGGCCCCGCTCACCGGCGCGCCGGGCGAGGGCCTGCCGCATATCCGCCTCGACAAGGCGGCCGAATTCCTGTTCGGAGACCGGCTGTGACGCGCCTCATCACCCGCTCCGCCATCACCCCGGCCATTTCCCCGGCCCGGCCCGGGGACGCGCCCGAAATCGCCGCCATCCTCTCGGGCTGGACCGACGAAACCGCCTGGCTGCCGCGCGTCCATTCCCGCGCCGAAGACCGCGAACACGCCGACGACCTGATCCGCCGCGGCTGGGTCAGCGTCGCCCGCGATTCCGGGCAGGTGCTGGGCTTCATGGCGCGCGCGGGCGAGGACATCCACGCGCTCTACGTCGCCCGCCCGGCACGCGGCCAGGGCATCGGCAAGGCGCTCCTCGACCACGCCAAGGCCCGCGCCAGCCGCCTCGGCCTCTGGGCCTTCGAGGCCAACCTGCGCGCCCGCGCCTTCTACCGCCGCGAAGGCTTCCGCGAAGTCGCGCGCGGCGACGGCGCCGGCAATGACGAAGGCCTGCCCGACATCCGCCTCGAATGGAGCCGCCATGCCTGACGCCAACGACAAGCCCGCCACCCCGGTGCTGATCGAGCTCGACGGCCCCGCTCCCGCCGGCCCGGCCGAGGCCGCGCCGGTGCCCGACCCGGTGCCCGATTCGGACTCCGCCGCCGAGGGCGCGGCCATGCAGGCCGCCGCCACGCTCGCCGCGCGCCGCCCCTCGCGAATCGCCCGCTGGTTTTGGGCGCTGGCAGGGGCGCTTCTCGGCCTCGTCGCCTCGCTCAGCGCATGGGATTTTCTCACCGCCCTGCTGGCGCGCAACCCGCTGCTCGGCGCCATCGCCACCGCGCTCGCCGCCGCGCTCCTGCTGCTGCTCGCCGCCCTCGCTCTCAGCGAATGGCTGGGCCTCGTCCGCCTCGCCCGGATCGACCGGCTGCAACGCGCTGGCGAGGCCGCGCGCAGCGAGGAGAGCCCCGAAGCGGCGCAGCAGCTGCTCGACCGCCTGCTGAAGCTCTACGCTTCCCGTCCCGAGCTTGCCTGGGGGCGCACGCGCCTCGCCACCCGCCGGGGCGAGATCTTCGATGCCGCCGACCTGCTCGACCTCGCCGAAGCCGAACTCCTCGCCCCGCTCGACGCCCTTGCCACGCGCGAGGTCGAGGCCGCCGCCCGCCAGGTCGCAACCGTGACCGCCATCGTGCCGCTGGCGCTCGCCGATGTCGCCACCGCCCTTTTCGCCAACCTGCGCATGATCCGCCGCGTGGCCGAGATCTATGGCGGGCGCGCGGGGCTCTTCGGCTCCTGGCGGCTCATGCGCGCGGTGATGACCCACCTGGTCGCCACCGGTGCGGTCGCGGTGGGCGACGACCTGATCCACTCGCTCGCCGGCGGCTCGCTGCTGTCGAAACTCAGCCGCCGCTTCGGCGAAGGCATGGTCAACGGCGCGCTGACCGCCCGCGTCGGCATCGCCGCCATGGAAGTCTGCCGCCCGCTCCCCTTCTCGGCTGCCCGCCGCCCCACCGTCTCGCGCCTCGTCACCCGCGCGCTTGCCGGGCTGTTCGGACGGGAGAAGACCTGATGCCCAATACCCATGTCAAAGAATATCTCGCCCATTATCTGACGCTCGAAGACCCCGGCTATGGCGTGCTGCTCGCAGCCCCGTGGGGCGCGGGCAAGACCCATCTGGTGCAACAGGTCACCAAGAACAAAAACGCGCTTTATGTCAGCCTGTTCGGCGTGCGAAATGCTGACGACATAGACCGCGCCATTCTGATGGCCCGCTTGCCGGTGCTGGACAATGCCACCACACGCACTCTTGGCAAAATAGGGAGCGCAGCGCTGAAATACTTCAAGCTGCCGGAATTCACCGCGTCCGAGCTTGGCAAGCTGATCCTGCCTGACACCCTGATCTTTGACGATCTCGAACGCACCAACATGCCGGTGAAGGAACTGACCGGCTACCTCAACAGCTTTCTCGAACAGGAAGGCAAGCGCCTGATCCTGCTGGCGAACGAGTCCGAGCTCTGGGGGGAGGACGAGTACCGGATCAAGGAAAAGCTGATCGGCCACACGCTAAGCGTACGCCCGGATGCCCCTTCCGCCGTAAAGGCGTTTGTTGAAGCGATCCGCGATGAGAAAGCGCGCGAATTCCTGCAAGACAACAGGGCCGGGATTGAAAAGCTCTTTATCCAGTCCGGGACCGGCAACCTGCGCGTCCTTCGCCAGAGCCTGATGGATTTCGCCGGGCTTCATGCACGCCTCCTCGATGAACGATTTGCACGCTTTACGGGCAACGAAACCGGTATGCGCAAGCTGCTGAATGCCTTTCTTGCCCTGTCGATCGAATTCAAGACCGGCGGCCTGGAGCGCGGGGATTTTTCCATCGGGCATGACCCCGCAGCTCTTCTCCCCGAGAAGGATAACCCACTTACCAAAAGATTGAAAAAGGCGGAGGAGAAATATGGCCCTGATATCATCAAACCAATTCCTTACGAGCTGCATCTTGAAATCACCCTTGCCGAAGCACTGATCTGCGACGGCTGGGCCGATGACGACCTGCTTGAAAAAGGGCTCACCCACTCCATGGCCTTCCACCGCCTTGAAGACGAGCCGGAATGGCATACCGTCCGGTGGGCATACCTACGCGACGTGGCACTGGTAATGAAAGCCATTGAACGCATGGAGGAAAAATTCGCAGCGCGTGATTATGAGGACCCCGGCATCATCCTGCATGTCTTCGCCGCGCGCCTGGAACTGGCCGAAATCGGCATGCCCGACTTCGAGATGAATCGGGTCAAGGAAGAATGCAGGGCCTATGCCAACGAAATCACAGACAAGGCCACGGTCACAGCCGCCAAGGCTGGGGTGGACTTTTTTCACGATCTTGCACCCCGAACGGGCCATCTCGGCCTGAGATATCCACATGGCGATTCACCAAGTGCAATGGCTTTCGAGGAGCTGTTCCAGTACCTGCGAAAATGCTACGATCAGGCCTTTGTCCGATCCTTGCACGAACTTTGCCGGCAATTGCTGGACCTCGCCCGAACCGACCGTGACCAGCTGAACACCCTGCTATGCAATAACGAACACTACGCAGGAAAACCCGTCCTCCAGGCCATGGACGCCGCTGCCTTTGCCGAAACACTGCTGGAGCTGGAAAATACAGCTTTTCAGGAAGTGACCGAAACCCTGCGTGAGCGGTATAAATCTCCCCATTCCGAACTCGAAGCGGAAAAGAAGTGGCTGGCAAAATTGACAGGAGAGTTGAAAACCCGCTCGTCCAGCCTTCCCCCCCTGCGCCAATGGCAAGTGGAAACCGCGATCAAGAGAAACCTGAATTTCTCCTGATTCCATCTTGGCCAAAATACTCTCGCCGGAGGCACGATTTTTCGCAGAAAAATCGCCCCGCCCCTATCGCAGCACGGGCACCGCACCGGGGGCGGCGCGCAGCTGTTCGATGCCGATCCGCATCCCGGCGCCGATCCGGCGTGCCAGCGCGTTCCAGGCTTCGGCCTGAAGCGGGCCGAGCACCTCGCGGGCGGTTTCTTCGAACAGGTCCAGCCAGATCGGGAAATGCTCGCCCAGCACTTCGGGCCGCTGCATGTGCACCTGCTGCGGGCGGCCGTCATAGCCGCGCTCATGGAGGATCGCATTGCGCCAGAAGGAGGCGATTTTCGCCTCATGCGCCGGCCAGTCGGTGACATGTCGGGCAAAGACCGGCCCCAGCACCGGATGCGCGCGCACCCGGGCGTAAAAGGCGGCGACCTGCGCGTCGATCTGGGCGGGCGTGATGTCGAAGCGGGGCGGGATTGCGCTCATGGGGCGGCTCCTTTTCTGCGCAGCTAATCCCGGGCCGAAGCAAGTGCAAGCCGGGCGAAAGGTCGCATTTTCCCGCACCTGCCTCATTTCCCCCACATTTGGCAGGGGACAGCCCCGCGGCCCGCTGATAGCGTGCGCGCGATGCGACTTCAAAGGGACCTGTCCGCGATGCACCGTTTTCTCCGCCCGGCTCTTCTTGCCACTCTTGCCGCCACCGGCGCCCAGGCCCAGGGGGCCTTCAGTGGTGGCGACATGAGCTTCGTTCATTCCGTCGCCCCCGCCGCGCCGGCGACGATCACCGACAGCATCGGCATGCGGGCCCGGCTCGGCTTCGGGGGCGGGTTCGATGTCCAGCTGGACGCTCTGCTCACCCGGTCGGTTACCGGCGTGCTCACCTCTACCGGCACCGGGATCGGCGCGCATCTGTCCTATGCCGCTTCCGACAGTTTGCGGCTCGGGGGCTACGTCACGGCCAATCGCGTGGTCGATGGCGCCGGCATCCCCACCACCTCTATCGGTCTCGGCGCCGAAGCCCTGCTGCGCCTGGGCGATTTCACCGGGCAGGTCTATCTCGAAGACCAGAATGCGCTCGGCGGCACCCACAGCACCCGGACCGGGATCCGGCTGGATTACGCTTTCGGCCAGGGGTTCGGGCTCTTTGCCGCATATGATTACATCGACTACCGCTCGATTGCGATCACGAATGCCGGGACGGCCAGCTTGGGCGCGCGCTACCGGCTGCCGGACATGCCGCTGGAGATTTCGCTCTCCGCGAGCCGGAACAACTTCGGCGCCGAAACCTATGCGTTCGGGCTCACCTACGCGCTGGGCGGGGGCAATGAAGGGCTGTTCGACGCGCGCTTCTGAAGGCCCCGGGCGCCCGCAACCCTGCGCGCAAACCGATTGCACGCGCGCCGATCCCCGCCTATAAGCGGCGCATGTGGAGGCGCGCCAGCATACGAATTAGCCGCCCGGCGCTCTGAGAGGAGCCGCCGGGCAAAGGCGCATGGGGCTGCCCGCGCCGCTTCACCGCGAATTTACCCGACTGGATGAGCCAAGATGTGCGCTGACACGCCCGACATGCCCGAAACGCCTGATACCCCCGACTACAAATCCACCCTGCACCTGCCCGAGACCGATTTCCCCATGCGCGCGGGCCTGCCAAAGCGCGAACCCGGCTGGCTCGAGCGCTGGGCCAGGATCGGCGTCTATGACCGCCTGCGCGCCCGCGCCGAGGGTCGCCCGCCCTATATCCTGCATGACGGCCCGCCCTATGCCAACGGCCACCTGCATATCGGCCACGCGCTCAACAAGATCCTCAAGGATTTCGTCGTGCGCTCCCACCAGATGCTGGGCCATGATGCGCGCTATGTGCCGGGCTGGGATTGCCACGGCCTGCCGATCGAGTGGAAGATCGAGGAGCAGTATCGCGCCAAGGGGCAGGACAAGGACGCGGTGGACCTGATCGACTTCCGCCAGGAATGCCGCCGCTTTGCCGCGGGTTGGGTGGACATCCAGCGCGAGGAGTTCAAGCGCCTGGGCGTCACCGGCAAGTGGGACGACCCCTACCTGACCATGGACTTTCACGCCGAGG
>JALWJU010000344.1 GCA_026997055.1 Paracoccaceae bacterium
CCCGCGAGGCGATGAAGAGCCGCGACGTGATCAAGAAGCGCGAGCGCGCCTTCCGGGTGCCGACCTCGATCACCTTCGACAATGAGGGCAGCGACATCTACACCATCATCGAGGTCGATACCCGCGACCGCCCCGGCCTGCTCTACGACCTGACCCGCACGCTGGCGGATGCCAATGTCTATATTGCCAGCGCGGTGATCGCGACCTATGGGGAGCAGGTGGTGGATACCTTTTATGTCAAGGACATGTTCGGGCTCAAATACCACTCCGAGAGCAAGCGGCGGATGCTGGAGAAGCGCCTGCGCGAAGCCATCGAGCAGGGCGCCCGGCGGGCGGGGGCAGGGAAGTGATCCGGTGCGGGGAAAAGATTCAATGCCTCCGGCGGGAGTATTTTTCGGAAAGATGAAAGGGCCGGGCAGAACCGAAGCGATGACGCCCCGCAGGGCGCGAGAGCGGGGGAGCGGCCGATGGCGCGTGCGGGGCTGATGCGCGGCTTTCTGACCGTGGGCGGCTGGACGCTAGCGAGCCGGGTGCTGGGATTCGTGCGCGATGTGATGATCGCCGCCACGCTGGGCGCGGGGCCGGTGGCGGAAGCCTTTCTGATCGCCTTTTCGCTTCCGAACATGTTTCGCCGATTCTTTGCCGAGGGCACGCTGAACCCGGCCTTCGTGCCGATGTTCTCGAAGAAGCTGGAGCGCGGCGAGGGGGCGCTGGAATTTGCCCGCGATGCCTTTTCCGGACTCGCCTTCTTCCTGATCCTGTTCACGCTTGCCGCCCAGCTTGCCATGCCGCTTCTGGTGCTGGCGATGGCGTCGGGCTTTGCCGAAGACGAGCGTTTCGCGCTCACGGTGCTGTTCGGGCGCATTGCCTTTCCCTATATCCTGTTCATCGCGCTGGCGGCGCTTCTGGCCGGGGTGCTCAATGCCACCGGGCGGTTCATGGCCGCGGCGGCGGCGCCGGTGCTGCTCAACGTGCTGTTCATCGGCGCGATGGCGCTGGCGGGCTGGCTGGGCTGGGATGTGGGGCTGGTGCTGATCTGGACCGTGCCCATTGCCGGGATCGCGCAGATGGCGCTGGTCTGGGTGGCGGCGGCGCGGGCGGGTTTCCGGCTGGTGCCGCGCCGCCCGCGGATGACGCCGGAGCTCAGGCGCCTGGCGGCAATCGCCGCGCCCGCTGCGCTGGCCGGAGGCGTGGTGCAGGTGAATCTGCTGATCGGCCGGCAGGTGGCGAGCTTTTTCGATGGCGCGATTGCCTGGCTGAGCTATGCGGACCGGCTCTATCAGCTGCCTCTCGGCGTGGTGGGGATCGCCATTGGCGTGGTGCTTTTGCCGGACATCACCCGCCGGCTGGCGGCGGGCGACGAGGCGGGCGGGCGCGAAGTGCTGAGCCGGGCGGGGGAGCTGGCGCTGGCGCTGACCATCCCGGCCTCGGTGGCGCTGATCGTGGTGCCGATGCCGCTGGTGCAGGTGCTGTTCGAGCGCGGGGCGTTCGGCGCCGATGACAGCGCCCATACGGCGGTGGCGGTGGCGGTTTACGGGCTCGGCCTGCCGGCCTTCGTGCTGCAGAAGGTGCTGCAGCCGGTCTATTTCGCCCGGGGCGACACGCGCACGCCGTTTCGCTTCGCGCTGGTGGCGCTGGTGGTGAATGCCGCTCTGGCGGTGGGGCTGGCATTCGTGGTGGGCTATGTGGCGGCGGCGATTGCCACTTCGGCGGCGGGCTGGGTGATGGCGCTGCAACTCTGGCGCGGGGCCTGGCGGATGGGGGCGCATACGCGCTTTGACCGCCGCTTCTGGAGCCGCGCGGTGCGGATCGTGATTGCCAGCTGGAGCATGGGCGCGGTGATGCTGGGAGTGCTGATCGTGATCGGCCCGATGTTTGGCACCGGAGGGCTGCGCTATCTGGCGCTGGCGATTCTGGTGGGTTCGGGCATGGGCAGCTATTTCCTGATCGGTCAGTTGATCGGAGCCTTTCGCCTGTCGGAATTCAGGGCGGCGCTGCGCCGGGGATAGGGCGGCTCACCGCGACTCATCGCTGGCGCATCTTCGCCACCAGCGCCCGCCAGCCGCCGGGGCGGACCAGGAAGGACAGGACGAAGCCCATGGCAAAGCCCGCGAGATCCGCGACCCAGAGGCCGCTGGCGCCGAAGATCAGCCCCCAGAGCAGTTGCAACCCCATCAGGAAGGCGATCAGGCGGAAGGCGGAGAGCCGGTTTTCCGCGCGGCCTGCGAGATCGTTCCACAAGAGCCAGGAGAAGGCGCCGATGAAGCCATAGGCCGCCGGGAAGGCGCCATGAAGCACGATCCGCGTGTCCCATGCCAGCCCATAGGCGATGGCGCCCGCCACCGATGCCCCGAAGAAGATCGCCAGCACCGCCCAGGTGGAAAAGGCCTCGCCCACCATCTTGCCCAGTGCCAGGATGAAGACCACGGCGAAGACCATCTGGGTGAAGCTGCCATGCACGAAGGGATAGGTGAAGAAGCGATAGGCGTAATCCGGGCGCAGGGTGCCGGTCTGCAGCATCCGGTCGAACAGCGGCTCGTAAAAGCCGTAATCCTGCAGTGCCTCGTTCCTCCAGCCGATCGCGCCGGGGCCGCCCACCAGCCCGCTTGCGCCGGCCTGCAGGATCGCCTCCACCGCGAAGATCGCCAGCGAAAGCGCCACGATCACCGGCGGCAGCGGGTTCACGGGCGGGGCGTTCGGGTCGTGTTCCATGCGGGTTTTCGGCTCTTTCTTGACGGCGCGCGCCCCGCATGGTTAAGCGAGCGGGCACAGGAAATCCAGATGGAGAATGGCCATGGCCGCCCAGTTCACCCCGCGCGTGTTTTCCGGGATCAAGCCCTCGGGGGGGCTGACCCTTGGCAATTATCTCGGCGCGATCAAGCGCTGGGTGGCGATGCAGGGGCCGGATTTCGAGACCGTCTATTGCGTGGTGGACCTGCACGCGATCACCGTCTGGCAGGACCCGGCGGACCTGCGCCAGTCCACCCATGAGGTCGCCGCGGCGCTGATTGCCAGCGGCATCGACCCGGAGAGCTCGGTGCTGTTCAACCAGAGCCAGGTATCGGTCCATGCCGAGCTTGGCTGGATATTCAACTGCATCGCCCGGGTGGGCTGGATGAACCGGATGACCCAGTTCAAGGACAAGGCAGGCAAGAACGCCGAGAAGGTTTCGCTCGGCCTCTATGCCTATCCGAGCCTGATGGCCGCCGACATCCTTGCCTATCACGCAACCCATGTGCCGGTGGGCGAGGACCAGAAGCAGCATGTGGAGCTGACCCGCGACATCGCCCAGAAGTTCAACCACGATTACGGGGTGGATTTCTTTCCGATCACCGAGCCGGTGATCGAAGGCCCGGCGACCCGGGTCATGAACCTGCGCGACGGCACCAAGAAGATGTCCAAGTCCGGCGAAAGCGACATGGAGCGCATCAACATGCTCGACGATGCCGACACCATCGCGAAGAAGTTCAGGAAGGCGCGCACCGATCCGGAGCCGCTTCCGGGCGAGCTCGAAGGGCTGAAGGACCGGCCCGAGGCGCGCAACCTCGTCGATATCTATGCGGGTCTTTCCGACCGGAGCCCGGAAGCGGTCATCGCCGAATTTGCCGGCGCCGGCTGGGGGCGCTTCAAGCCGGCGCTGGCCGAGCTTGCGGTGGCGAAGCTGGCGCCGATCTCGGATGAAATGCGCCGGCTGATGGCCGATCCCGGCGAACTGGACGCGCTGCTGGGACGGGGCGCCGAAAAGGCCGAGGCGATCAGCCGGCGCATTTCATCCGAGA
>JALWJU010000345.1 GCA_026997055.1 Paracoccaceae bacterium
GCGTTGTTCTCGACCGACCCGCCCTACCTGGTCGACTACACCGGCGCCGGTCGTCCGAATGACACGGGAAAGGACTGGTCCGACCTCTACCGCGAGGTCGACATCAAGGATGCCGAAGGCTTCCTGCGCGCCGTGTTCCGCAATGCCATCAAGGTTACTCGCAAGGACGCCGCCTGGTACTGCTGGCACGCCCACAAGCGCGCCGCGATGATCGAGGCGGTGTGGACGGAACTCGGTATCCTCAATCATCAGCAGATCGTCTGGGTAAAGCCCGCCGCCATCCCCACCCACAGCTACTACCCCTGGCGGCACGAGCCCTGCCTCATGGGCTGGCAGCAAGGGAACAAGCCGCCGCATCTGGGCGGCAACGATCACAACGTCACCAGCGTGTGGGAACTGGACTGGGAGGGCGCGGCGCGGCCGGCCGGGGCCGAGCACCCGACGCAGAAACCGCTCGAGGTGTTCGCGATCCCGATGCGCCGGCACACGAAGACGGGCGAGATCTGTTTCGAGCCGTTTTCGGGCTCGGGCTCGCAGATCGTGGCCGGCGAGGCGCTGGGCCGGAAGGTCTTTGCGATGGAGCTGCAGCCGGCCTTTGTAGATGTGGCGATCAGGCGCTGGCAGGAAGCCACGGGGCGGCAGGCGGTGCTGGAGGAGACCGGCCAGACCTTTGCCGATGTGGCCGACAACCCGCGCTGAGGCGATGAATGGCGTGGCTGTATCTTCCCTCGGCCTGTTTGCCGGAGACGAAACCCTGTTCGGCCTCTCGCTGTGCTCCGGCGCCGGCGGGCTGGAACTCGGCCTCCACATCGCCTGCCCCGGATATCGAACTGTGGGTTACGTCGAGCGGGACGCCTATGCCGCGGCCATCCTCGTGGCGCGGATGGAAGACGCGGCCCTGGCGCAGGCGCCTCTCTGGGACGACGTTGCCACATTCGACGGCCGCCCGTGGCGTGGCGCGGTGGACATCCTCACTGCGGGCTACCCGTGCCAGCCGTTCAGCGTCGCGGGCAAGCGGAAGGGCGCGAACGACCCGCGCCACCTCTGGCCGCATGTCGCGCGCATCATCGGAGAGGCTGAACCATCCTTCGTCTTCCTCGAAAACGTCGCCCATCATCTCCGCCTCGGCTTTCCCGAGGTCGCCCGAGGCCTGGTCGGCATGGGCTACAGAGTTGCGGCGGGCCTCTTCACGGCGGCGGAAGTCGGCGCGCCCCACAAGCGCGAGCGGCTGTTCGTGCTCGCCCACCGGGAAGGAGACCACATGGCCGACCCCGCGCGCCTGCTCTGGCAAGAGATCGAGCGGCGGCAACCGCACGGAACTCCTGCGTCGCTGGCCGACGCCGATGGCAAGCGACGGCAACAAGCCCAGCGCGGGCAAGCGCAAGGCGGTCGATCTGACGCACGCCAGCCGGATGTGGCCGACCCCGGCGGCACGCGATGCCAAGGGCGCCAACAGCCGGGCGCATGTGGAGAAGAACGGCACCGGCCGCAAGCACATGGATCAGCTGGCGAACTTCACCGTGCATTCCCCCCTGGTCCCGGGGACCTTGAGGCTTGGAACGAATACCTCCGACACGCCCCGCACGCTGAACCCAGCCTTTGTCGAGGCGCTGATGGGCTGGCCGGCCGGGTGGACAGGCTTCGCCTCTGTGGCAACGGCGTGGTCCCCCTGGTTGCGGCGCATGCGCTTCGAGTTCTCGCGGCTCAGTTGTGCGATGGGTGAAGGAACCTGACGATGAAGAACAGCTGGACAATCCACGAGGTCGCCCGCGCCTGCGGGGTGACGCGGGACGAGCTGAACCAGTGGATATCGCGCGGGGTCTTCCGACCCAGCGAGCCGACCCGCCGGGGCACGTGGCGGCGGTTCGACTGGTGCGATCTGGCGTGCCTGTCGACAATGGCGGCGCTGCGCAGGATGGATCTGTCGGTCTCAGCGGCGGGGCGTATCGCTGCGGATCTTCGCGCTGCCCTTGCCCGAATGGACGAGATCAGGGAGCCGCACGGCCTGTTCATCATCGCCACCGATCCCTGGGACGCGGAGGCCTGCGAACTCGCCCGGCTGGCGCACAGCGCGGAGCTGACGACACGGAGATGTCGACAGCGGTATCGGCCGTCATGGTGGACGTGGCCAGCGTCTATCGGGATGCCCTTGCGGCGATCTCGGAGCGACCGGCGAGGAACCGGGCCGACGTGGCCTGTGTGCGCCCGAAAGGCGCGACAACGAAAGACGCCGCCCCATGAGGGGCAACGCAAGGGTCCGGGCCTCGTGTGGGCGCCTGTGGCGGCCAGTGCCTCAGCCGCGATCGGGGATGTTGTCGATGGCCTCGATCATCGCTTCCAGCATGGCGCGCTGGGCGGTGGCCTCGTTCTCGGTCAGCAGCCAGCCCGCGCTGATCTCGATGAGGTCCATGAGGGCAACCTGGTCGCCCTCGCGCAAGGCCTCAGCGGCGGCGGTCATCAGGTCGGTGACGGTGTGGATCTGGGCGTGCATGGGGGCGGTCTCCGTGGTGCGTCGTTTGGTGTCCACAGGATTGATCGACCGCGCGCGTCTATCCACTATAATCGCAGCAATATCATGGCTTTATCGAAGGGCGGTCGATTACAATCGACCTGATCCCGCACCGGGCAGTCAGCCCGCAATCCGATAGACCCGGCCCCTTTCGGCATCGGCCTCGGTCACCACGTTCAGCCCCAGCCGCTTGCGGAGCTGGCCCGAGATGACGCCACGCGCGGTGTGTTTCTTCCAGCCGGTCGCGGCGACGATCTCATCAAGGGTCGCCCCATCCCTGGCGCACAGCATCTCGATCAGCAGCGCCTGTTTGGTGCCCTTGCGCTGGGCCGGGCGTTCCGGCGCCGGGTCGGAAACGGGCTCGGGCCGGGGAGGGTCAATCTCGACACCGATGGCCTCGAGCCCGGCATCGGTGATGGCGAGCGTCGCAAAACTCCCGTCCTGCCTTTGGCGCCAGAGCGCGCCGCGCTTGCGGGGATCGGCATCGATCTCGGTCAGCAGGCCGCGTTCGATCAGCGGGGCAACCACCTTCCTGGCGGCGGCGCCACGCAGGCGCCTTGGCAGCGGCAGGGCAATGCGGTCGTCGCGCTGGGAGGCGCGTGACAGGATCAGGATCTGGGTGTCGGTGAGTTCGGGCATCTTGACCTCCGGGTTCCGGGTTTCCGATGCCGTCACGTTTGATCGGCGTGCCGAACGCATCAACGACAATCGCAGCAATATCATGGCGTTATCAAGCGCTGCCGAATTGCATGATGATCGGAGGAGTCCCATGGGCCTGTCCCGCCGCGCCTATGCCCGCCACCGCGGTGTGGCCGAGAGTGCCGTACGCAAGGCGATCGCCGCAGGCCGGATCACGCTGGAGCCCGACGGCACCATCGATCCGGTGAAGGCCGACCGGCAGTGGGACCTGCAGACCGACCCGGTGAAACGGCGCAGCAGTCCCGCCCCCCGCGCAGCCCGAAAGGCCGTCGACGATACCCTGGCCGAGGCCGGCCCCGTGGGCCCCGCTGCCTTCATGCGCGCGCGGGCGGCACGCGAGATGATCGGCGCGCAGACGGCCAAGGTGAAGCTCGCGAAGCTGAAGGGCGAGCTGGTCGACAAGGCGAAGGCCACGGCGCTGGTCTTCGACCTTGCCCGGCGCGAGCGCGACGCCTGGATGAACTGGCCGCCGCGGGTTGCTGCCGACATGGCGGCCGAGCTTGGCGTGGACCCCCATCTGATGGAGCAGGTGCTGGAGCACCACCTCCGCCGGCACCTCGCGGAG
>JALWJU010000346.1 GCA_026997055.1 Paracoccaceae bacterium
CTCGATCACGAATTCCTCGGTCGGGCGCACGGTGCCGATTTTGGCCACGCGACCCACATCGTTGCGCCCCAGATCCAGCAGCATCAGATGCTCGGCCAGTTCCTTCTCGTCGGCCAGAAGCTCGGCCTCCAGCGCCTTGTCCTCTTCGGGCGTGGCGCCGCGCGGGCGCGTGCCGGCGATCGGGCGGATGGTGACTTCGCGGCCAAAGACCCGCACCAGGATCTCGGGGCTCGCGCCCACCACCTGAAAGGCGCCGAAATTGAAGAAGAACATGAAGGGCGAGGGGTTCTCGCGCCTGAGCGCGCGGTAGAGCGCAAAGGGCGGCTGGGCGAAGTCCAGCGTCCAGCGCTGGCTGGGCACGACCTGGAAGATGTCGCCCTTGCGGATATATTCCTTTGCCTTTTCAACTGCTTGCAGGTAACCCTCATGGGTGAAGTTGCTCACCGGCTCGCCCGGGGGCGTGGCGTCGCCCATCTCGCGGCTGGCCGCGGGCACCTGGCGCTCGAGGTCTCTGAGCGCGTCCATCACCCGCTCGCCGGCCTGCGCATAGGCCGCGCGCGCGCTCAGGCCCGAATCGACAAAGGCCGGGGCCACCAGCGTCACCTCGCCCTTGACCCCGTCGAGCACGGCGACCACCGAGGGGCGCATCAGCACCGCGTCGGGCAGGGCGAGCGGGTCCGGGTTCACATCCGGCAGGCGCTCGACCAGGCGGATCATGTCATAGCCCAGATAGCCGAACAGCCCGGCCGAAGCCGCGGGCAGGTCGTCGGGCAGCTCGATCCGGCTTTCCTCGAGCAGCGCGCGCAGGCTCGTGAGCGGGTCGGCCTGCTCAGGCTCGAAGGCGTCCGGGTCGAAGCGGGCCTGACGATTCACCTCGGCGCGGCTGCCGTGGCAGCGCCAGATCAGATCGGGCTTCATGCCGATGATCGAATAGCGCCCGCGCACCTCGCCGCCGGTCACGCTTTCGAGCACGAAACTGTCCTTGCGCGCCTCGGTGAGCTTGAGCATGACCGAAACCGGCGTGTCGAGATCGGCAGCCAGGCGGGCATGAACCACCTGATTGCGCCCGGCTTTCCAGCCGCGCTCGAAGATTTCGAATGAAGGGGTCAGGCGCATGGTCTCTCCTGCGGATTGGAGGCCGGCACGTTATGGAAACTGGCTGTGGACCGCATTGATCACTGCCTGGTTCAGGGTGATCCCGGCCTGTTCCTGCAGCGCGGCGGCAAAGGCGCTTTCGAGGTCGAGGCCGATATCGCGGGCGACCTGCCCGGCGATGGCGGCCTTGATCGCGAGCGCCTCCCCGCTTTGCTGATCGGGGGGGGTGACGACAGCGAGATGGACGATGATCACTCCGTCCCGGTCGGGGATCAGCGCCCATTGGCCGGCTTCCATTTCGAATACCCTTTCAAGCATGTCCGGCGGCGTGCCTTCGATCGCGTCGCTGCGGCTGCGGCCCTCTTCGACCACTTCGGCAAGCCCCAGGGTGGAGAGGCTCTCGCGGCCGCTCTCGAGTGCTGGCAGCAGGGCGCGGGCCTGTTCTTCGAGCGCTTTCATCCGCCGGTCATGGGTGACGGCGGCGGCGACCTGCTCGCGCACCTCTTCCAGCGTCTGCAGGCGGGGGGGATCGATCCGGTCCACGCGCATGGCGAAGATGCCGCCATCGGCGAGCACGTCAAGCTCGGGAAAGTCGCCTTCGCCCATCCCGGCCGCGGCTTCCTGAAACTTCCCGTAAGCAGCGATTCCCTCGCTTGCGGAAGGATCCCAGGCCAGGCTGCCAAGCTCCATCCCGGCCACGCTATCGGCCAGTTCTTCCAGGGTGGCGCCGCCGGCGAGCTGGTCGTCGAGCTCCGGGATCAGTTCGGCAATGGCATTGCGCGCGGCTTCGCCGGCCAGTTCGCGCCGCAGCTCCTCGCGTGCCTCTTCGAAGGGAACATGCTGCGCCGACAGGATCGCGTTCATGCGAAACAGCGCCGGACCCACCAGCGAGGGCAGGGGGCCGATCACGCCGGGCGCTTCCATGGCGAAGATCGCCGGGCCGGCCTCGCCCAGGGCGCTTTCGGTCTTGTCGCCGAGGTCCACGTCATCGAGCGTGAAGCCGCGCTCGGCCACCAGTTCGTCGAAGCTGCTTTCTCCGGCCTCGATCGCTTCCATCGCCGCCCGGGCCTCGGCCTCGCTGGCAAAGGCCAGGCGCTCCACCAGGCGGCGCTCGGGCTGATTGTAGCGCTCGGGATGGGAATCGTAGAGCGCGCGCAGATCGGCTTCGTCCACCTCGAGGCGGGCGGCCATGGCCTCGGGGGTGAGCCAGATATAGGTGAGATGCTTGATCTCGGGCAGCGTATAGGCTTCCGGGCGGGATTCGTACCAGGCCGCCAGGGCCGCTTCGTCCGGGGCTTCGGGCGGCTCCTTCAGGGCGGCGAGGTCGAGCCTGGCCCAGCTGAAATCGCGGGTCTCGCGCATGTAGCCATACAGCGCATCGCTGAAGCTTTCCGGCGTGCTGATGCCCGAATTCAGCGCCTGCCGGAACAGGGAGCGGGTCAGGTCGGCGCGCAGGGAGGCTTCGAATTCCTTCACGTTCATCCCGGCGCTTCTGAGAGCATTCTCGTACTGGTCGCGGGAAAAGGTGCCGCTCACCGGGTCCTGGAAGGCCTGGATCGACAGGATTTCGGCGCGCAGCCGTTCGTCGCCCACCGAAAGGCCGATGCGCCGGGCCTCCTCGTCGAAGGCGGCGGCGGCGATGACCTGGGACAGGGCCTGCTGGGTGAGGCCGAGGGTCTGCGCCTGGGCAATGGTCAGGTTCTGCCCGGTCTGGCTCTGGAAGGCGCGCAGGTTGGCGGTGATCGCGCGGGCATACTGGCCGGCGTCGATCTCGGTATCGCCCACCGCGCCGATGGATGCGCGGGCACGGCCGAAATTGGTGGCGCCGTAGCCTCCGAGGCCGAGCATGACCAGGATCAGGATGATCCAGATGAAGGAGCGGGAGGCACTGGGGGCTTTGCTGGCCATGGGCGGCGGATCCCTTGCTGAGAGAATTGTTTCGGTCGTTCTAGGGCCTGGCCCCATGAACCGCAAGCCTGCAAGCTCCGTCTTCCCTTCGTTCTTTCTTCTGTCTTCGTCCTTCCCGCGGTCTTCCGCCACCTGCCGGCCGGCGCTCGCAGGCGGCCGGCGCAGGCGCCCCGGCGCCCCGGCAAGAGCTTCAGGCCGGGCCCAGCCGCGCGAGGCGGTCGAACAGGGTGGCGATCTCTTCACGGGCGATATTGGCGAAGGCAAAGCGCATCTGGCGCGCCCCTTCGGCGGCGCGCTCGGGGGTGAACATGGTGCCGGGCAGCGCCAGCACGCCAATCTCGCCCAGCATCCGCCGGGCGAGATCGGGGGAGGCTTCCTCAAACGGGTGCGCGACATAGGCGAAATAGGCGCCCGCGCCCAGAAGCTCCCAGCCGGCAAGCGCGGCAAAGCCCTCGGCCACGGCGGCGCGCCGGGCGAGGATCTCGGCGCGCTCGCCGGCAAGCCAGCCGGCGAGGTTCCGCATCCCCCAGAGGGCTGCGCGCTGGGCGAGCTGGTTGGGGCAGATGGTGACGGTATCGAGGAATTTCTCGACTTCGCCAAGGCGGGCGGCTGACGCGATCAGCGCGCCGACGCGGTGGCCGGTGAGCCGGTAGGCCTTGGAAAAGCTGTAAAGCTGGATCAGGGTATCGGCCCAGTCGGGATCGGTGAAGAGATCGTGGGGGCGGGCGTCGCTCGAGTGGAAATCGCGATAGGTTTCGTCG
>JALWJU010000347.1 GCA_026997055.1 Paracoccaceae bacterium
TGGGCCGTGCCGCGCGCGCGCGCACGGGGGCGCGCGTGGTGGCGGTGACCGGCTCGGTGGGCAAGACCTCGACCAAGGAGATGCTGCGCCTGGTGCTGGGCCGGCAGGGCCGGGTGCACGCGGCCGAAGCGAGCTACAACAACCACTGGGGCGTGCCGCTGACGCTGGCGCGCCTGCCGCGCGACGCCGATTTCGCCGTGATCGAGATCGGCATGAACCATCCGGGCGAAATCGCGCCCCTCGCGGCGATGGCCCGGCCCCATGTGGCGATGATCACCACGGTTGCGCCCGCGCATCTGGAAGCCTTTGACTCGATTGAGGAAATCGCCCGGGAAAAGGCCGCGATCCTCACCGGGCTGGAGCCTGCCGGGGTGGCGGTGATCAATGCCGACCTGCCGGTGAGCCCGATCCTGAGGGCCGCGGCCGAAGGGCGCGAATGCCTCACCTTCGGCAGTGCCGAAGCGGCCGATTTCCGCCTCGCCCGGGTGGATCTCACTGCCGAATCCACCGTGGCGCGGGTCATCACCCCCGCCGGCGCGCAGCTCATCCGCCTGGCCACGCCCGGCCGCCACTTCGCCGCCAATGCCGCCGGGGTGCTGGCCGCGGTCTCGGCACTCGGGGCCGACGTGACGCTGGCCGCGCGCGACCTCGCCGACTGGCGCCCCCATGACGGGCGCGGTCAGCGCGAACAGGTGGTGCTCGACCCCGTGGAGGGGCTCGCCTTCACCCTGATCGACGATTCCTACAACGCCAACCCCGCCTCCATGGCCGCCGCCCTCGAAGTGCTGGCGCTGAGCGCGCCGGAGGGGCGCGGCCGGCGGGTGGCGATCCTGGGCGACATGCTCGAGCTCGGCCCGGACGAAGCGCGCCTGCACGCAGACCTTGCCCGCCTCGAAGCCTTCGGCCGTATCGACCGGGTGCATTGCATCGGCCCGCGCATGCGCGCGCTCTGGGAGCGGCTCGAGGGCGACATGCAGGGCGGCTGGGCCGAGCGCGCGGGCGAGCTTGCCGCCCGGGCCGGCGCGCTGGTGCGCCCGGGCGACGTGGTGCTCGTCAAGGGCAGCCTCGGCGCGCGGGTGGCAGAGGTGGTTGACGCCCTGCGCAAATTGGGCCATCCGCAGGGCGGGGAAACGCGAGGAAGAGTATAATGTTGTACTGGTTGACGGATTATTCGGATGTCTGGGGGTGGCTCAATCTCTTTCGCTATATCACCTTTCGCGCGGGGGGGGCGTTTTTCACCGCGCTGATATTCGGATTCGTCTTTGGCAAGCCGCTGATAAACCTGCTGAAGCGCCGCCAGTCAAACGGCCAGCCGATCCGCGAGGACGGCCCCGAGAGCCATATTCTCGACAAGGCCGGCACGCCCACCATGGGCGGCGTGCTGATCCTCGGCGCGGTGCTGGTGGCCACGCTCCTTTGGGCGCGCTGGGACAATCCTTACGTCTGGATGGTGGTGCTGGTGACGCTGGGATTCGGGCTGATCGGCTTCGCCGACGATTACGCCAAGGTCTCGCGGAACAACGCAAAAGGCGTGCCCGGCAAGGTCCGCCTGGCGCTGGGCATCCTGATCGCCCTCGGCGCCGGCTGGTGGGTGGCCATTCACCACCCCGAGGCGCTTTCGGGCCAGCTGGCGCTGCCGGTCTTCAAGGACACGCTGATCAATCTCGGCTGGTTCTACCTGCCCTTCGCGGCGCTGGTGATCGTGGGCGCGGCCAACAGCGTGAATCTCACCGACGGCCTCGACGGGCTCGCGATCATGCCGGTGATGATCGCCGCCGGCACGCTGGGGGCGATCGCCTATGCGGTGGGGCGGGTCGATTTCACCGAATATCTCGGCCTGCACTACGTGCCCGGCACCGGCGAAGTGCTGATCTTTACCGCCGGGCTGATCGGCGGCGGGCTCGGCTTCCTGTGGTACAACGCGCCCCCGGCGGCCGTCTTCATGGGCGATACCGGCTCGCTGGCGCTGGGCGGGGCGCTCGGCGCCATTGCGCTGGCGATCAAGCACGAGATCGTGCTGGCCATTGTCGGCGGGCTGTTCGTGGTCGAAACGCTGAGCGTCATCATCCAGGTGCTCTACTACAAGCGCACCGGCAAGCGCGTCTTCCTGATGGCGCCGATCCACCACCATTTCGAAAAACGCGGCTGGTCCGAGCCCCAGATCGTGATCCGCTTCTGGATCATCTCGCTGGTGCTGGCGCTGGTGGGGCTGGCGACGCTGAAGATACGGTGAGGGGCAGGTTCTTCGGATCTGCCGGGCCGTGCCGCTGGCATGGCCGGGCGCGCCGGGTTAAGCTGTGCCCATGATACCGGTTCGGGGATATGAGGGCGCGCGCGTGGCGGTGCTGGGGCTGGGGCGCTCGGGGCTGGCGGCGGCGCGCGCGCTCGTGGCCGGCGGGGCCGCCGCGCTCTGCTGGGACGACAGCCCCGAGGCGCGCGCGCGCGCCGAGGCCGAGGGGCTCGCGCTCCACGATCTCAGCCGCCGCGATGCCTTCGAGGGCGTGGCGGCGCTGATCGTGAGCCCCGGCATCCCCCACCTCTACCCCGCGCCCAACCGCCACATCCTGCGCGCCATGGAGGAGGGCGTGCCGGTGGACAACGATATCGGCCTCTTTTTCCGCTCGCTCGCCCGCCCCGAATGGGACCGCTTCGAGCGCATCCCGCAGGTGGTGGCGGTAACCGGCTCCAACGGCAAATCCACCACCTCGGCCCTGATCGCCCACCTGCTGGAGATGGCCGGGCGCGAGGTGCAGCTTGCGGGCAATATCGGGCGCGGCGTGCTCGATATCGAGCCCCCGGGCGATGGCGGCGTGGTGGTGCTGGAGCTTTCGAGCTACCAGACCGAGCTTGCCCGCGCGCTGACCCCGGATATCGCCGTATTCACCAATCTCAGCCCCGACCACCTCGACCGCCACGGCGGCATCGGCGGCTATTTCGCCGCCAAGCGCCGCCTCTTCGCAGAGGGCGGGCCGGAGCGCGCCATTATCGGCGTGGACGAGAAGGAGGGCGCCTATCTCGCCGGGCAGATGGCCGAAGGCCCGGCCGACAGCCGCCTGATCCGCGTCTCGGTCACGCGCAAGCTCACCGGGCCGGGCTGGCAGGTCACGGCGCGCAAGGGCTTTCTGGCCGAGCGGCGCAAGGGCCGGCAGGTGGCCTCGATCGACCTGCGCAAGATGAAGGCGCTGCCCGGGCGCCACAACCACCAGAATGCCTGCGCCGCCTATGCCACCGCCCGCGCGCTGGGGCTCGCGCCGCGCCAGATCGAAGAGGGCCTTGCCAGCTTCACCGGCCTGCCGCACCGCTCCCAATGGGTCGGGGAGGCCGGGGGCGTCACCTATATCAACGATTCCAAGGCCACCAATGCCGAGGCCGCCGCCGCCGCGCTCTCGGCGTTCGAAAACATCCGCTGGATCGCCGGGGGCTTGGGCAAGGAAGGCGGCATCGAGGCGCTCAGGCCGCTCATGAACCGCGTCGCCAAGGCCTACCTGATCGGCCATTCGGCGCGCGAATTCGCACTAGAGATCGGCGACACCGCGCACGAGATATGCGAGGACATGCCCCGCGCCGTGGCCCGGGCGATGGACGAAGCACGCCCCGGAGACGTGGTGCTGCTGGCACCTGCCGCGGCGAGCTTCGACCAATACCCGGATTTCGAGGCCCGCGGCGAACATTTCATGGCGCTCGTGCGCGATGGACTGGCGCGCGCCGGGCTCGATGGCTCCTGAACCCGCCCCTTTCATCTTTCGCCAAATACTCCCGCCGGA
>JALWJU010000348.1 GCA_026997055.1 Paracoccaceae bacterium
CGCTGAACCTGTTCGCCCGCCGCCGCGCCGCAGCGGTGATGCCCCCGCGGCCGACCCCGGCGGTGGAGGAGCCGCCCCTCACCGTGGCCCAGCGCGCAGCCCGCGCCCGCAAGGCGAAGCTGCTGGTCGAACAGGCGGCAGGGTCCGCCGCCGCCCCGCGCGCCCGCGCATCCCGCCCGCGGCGCGACCCGGCCCCCTCGCGCATTGCCTACAAGCTCCACCGGCTCTGGCTCACGCCGATGTTCCGCACCGGCCTGCTGCGCATCGCCCTGCCGCTGCTGCTCGGCTTCGCCCTCGCCCATGGCTATCTCGGCGACCCCGCGCGCCGCGGCGCGATCTACGCGTCAATCACCGATCTGCGCCAGTCGGTGAAGTCGCGCCCCGAATTCATGGTCCGCCTGGTCTCGATCGAAGGCGCCAGCCCGGAGGTGGCCGAGCTGATCCGCAGCCGGTTCCCGCTGGAGCTGCCGGTGTCTTCCTTCGATCTCGACCTGGAAGTGCTCCAGGCCGAAATCGCCGAGCTCGACGCGCTCGAGAGCGCCGCCCTGCGCATTCGCCCCGGCGGAGTGCTGGAAATCGCGGTGCTCCAGCGCCGGCCCGCCGCCATCTGGCGCGAGGGCGGGAGCCTGGTGCTGCTCGACCGCGCCGGCAATCGAACCGGCACCCTCGCCAGCCGTGCCCAGCGGCCCGATCTGCCGCTGCTGGCCGGGGCCGGGGCGCAGGACCGGGTGGACGAGGCGCTGGCGCTGACGCGCGCCGCCCGGCCCATTGCCGCAAGGCTGCGCGGCCTGGTGCGCATCGGTCAGCGCCGCTGGGATCTGGTGCTGGAGGGGGGCGTGACCATTCGCCTGCCCGAACAGGATCCGGTCCCGGCCCTTGCCCAGGTGATCGCGCTCGACGAGGCGCAGGACCTGCTGGCCCGGGCCATCCTGTCCGTGGACATGCGCAACCCCTTGCGTCCGACCATCCGCCTCGCCCCCGGGGCCCGGGCGGAAATGCGCCGGATCAAGGCGATCGAAATGGGAGAGAAATCGTGACAGACCTGTATCAGCAGCAACGCGCCATGCGGGCCATGCGCAAGGCCGCCCTCGAATACGGCGTGGTCGCCATTCTCGACGTGGGCACTTCCAAGATCTCCTGCCTGGTGCTGCGCTTCGACGGCCCCACCCGCTTTCGCGAAAGCGACGGCATCGGCGCCATGGCCGGCCAGAGCGGCTTCAGGGTGATCGGCGCGGCCACCACCCGCTCGCGGGGCGTGCGCTTCGGCGAAATCGCCACCATGCAGGAGACCGAGCGCGCCATCCGCACCGCGGTACAGGCGGCGCAGAAAATGGCGGCAAAGCGGGTCGATCACGTGATCGCCTGCTTTTCGGGCGGCGGTGCGCGCTCCTACGGGCTGGCCGGACAGGTCGAACTGGTCGGCGAGGCGGTATCGGAGGATGACATCGCCCGGGTGCTCGCCGCCTGCGAGATGCCCGATATCGGCGAGGGGCGCGAAGCGCTGCATGCCCAGCCGGTCAATTTCGCCCTGGACCACCGCTCGGGCCTCGAGGATCCGCGCGGCCAGATCGGCCGGCGGCTGTCGGTGGACATGCACATGCTCACCGTCGAGGCCGCCACCATCCGCAACCTGGTCTATTGCATCAAGCGCTGCGATCTGGAACTGGCCGGAATCGCCAATTCGGCCTACATGTCGGGCCTCTCCAGCCTGGTCGAGGACGAGCAGGAACTGGGCGCGGCCTGTATCGACATGGGCGGGGGGGCCACCGGCATTTCGATCTTCATGCGCGGTCACATGGTCCATTGCGACAGCGTGCCCCTGGGCGGCGACAACGTGACCGCCGACATCTCCAAGGGCCTGCAGGTGCCCCTGGCCACGGCCGAGCGGATCAAGACCTTCTACGGCGGGGTCCAGGCCACCGGGATGGACGACCGCGAAATGATCGAGATCGGCGGCGATACCGGCGACTGGGAGCACGACCGGCGCACGGTCAGCCGGGCAGAGCTGATCGGCATCATGCGTCCGCGCATCGAGGAGATCCTCGAAGAGGTGCGCGCGCGTCTCGATGCGGCCGGCTTCGATCACCTCCCCAGCCAGCAGATCGTGCTCACCGGCGGGGCCAGCCAGGTGCCCGGCCTCGACGGGCTCGCCCCGCGCATCCTCGGCCAGCAGGTGCGCATCGGCCGCCCGCTGCGCGTCCAGGGCCTGCCCCAGGCCGCTACCGGTGCCGCCTTTGCCGCCACGGTGGGGCTGTGCCTGTTTGCCGCCAACCCCCAGGACGAATGGTGGGATTTCGACATCCCCGCCGATTCCTACCCCGCGCGCAGCCTCAGGCGGGTGATGAAGTGGTTGCGCGATAACTGGTGACCCCAAAATCTGCCCGATACGGCAAGATACCGCCGTAAAAGTCGCTCGATATCCCATATTTTGGGGGTATTTCGCGTTTTTTTCGTGACGGAGACGAAAATCGCCGCTAGAATTGCTGCAGAGTAGGGGGCTGGTGCGGGGCTGGCAGGTCGGCAGAAGGCCGTCAGCAGGAGGCAAGTCGGGCCAGGCCGAAGCCGGGGTGCCGCGTGCGGGGCCGCGGCGGGAACAAGAGACAGACAGCAAGAGCAGACAGGCGGAAAAATCATGACACTGAACCTGAACATGCCCGGGCATGAGGAACTGAAGCCGCGCATCGTCGTCTTCGGCGTCGGCGGCGCCGGCGGCAATGCCGTGAACAACATGATCGAAGCACAGCTTGAGGGCGTGGATTTCGTCGTCGCCAATACCGACGCCCAGGCGCTGCAGCAGTCGCGCGCCGGCGCCCGGGTGCAGATGGGCGTCAAGGTGACCGAAGGCCTCGGCGCCGGGGCCAGGGCCTCGGTGGGTGCCCAGGCGGCCGAGGAATCCATCGAGGAGATCGTCGATCACCTCGCCGGCGCGCATATGTGCTTCATCACCGCCGGCATGGGCGGGGGCACCGGCACGGGTGCTGCGCCGATCATCGCCCAGGCCGCGCGCGAACTGGGCGTGCTGACCGTCGGCGTGGTCACCAAGCCGTTCCAGTTCGAAGGCGCCAAGCGCATGAAGCAGGCCGAAGAAGGCATTGAAGTGCTTCAGAAACACGTCGATACCCTGATCGTGATCCCGAACCAGAACCTGTTTCGCCTCGCCAATGAGCGCACCACCTTCACCGAGGCCTTCGCCATGGCCGACGACGTGCTCTACCAGGGCGTCAAGGGCGTGACCGACCTGATGGTCAAGCCCGGCCTGATCAATCTCGACTTCGCCGACGTGCGCGCGGTGATGGACGAGATGGGCAAGGCGATGATGGGCACCGGCGAGGCCGAGGGCGAGGACCGCGCCATCCAGGCCGCCGAAAAGGCCATCGCCAATCCGCTGCTGGACGAAATCAGCCTCAAGGGCGCGCGCGGCGTGCTCATCAACATCACCGGCGGCTACGACCTCACCCTGTTCGAGCTCGACGAGGCCGCCAACCGCATCCGCGAGGAAGTGGACCCCGAGGCCAATATCATCGTCGGCTCCACCCTCGACACGGCGATGGAAAACACCATGCGCGTCTCGGTGGTCGCCACCGGCATCGACGCCGCCGAGGTCTCCCAGGAGATCCCCGTGCCGCGCCGCCGCCTCGCCGAGCCTCTCGCCGCCCCGGAGCAGCAGGCTCCGCAGGCCCCGGCAGCCGATCCCGCGCCGATCGCCGCCGAGACCGCCAGCCCGGCGAGCCCGGTCGAGGAGCCC
>JALWJU010000349.1 GCA_026997055.1 Paracoccaceae bacterium
GGTGTGGGGGAGGTCCGGGGCGTCGCGGGGCTTCGGCGGCATGTGCGAGGGGCCGAGGCGCACGGCGGAGAACGGGCCTAGCCCCAGCAGCGCCACCGAGACCAGCGCCATCAGGCCGAAGGCTTCGGGAAACAGCAGTCGGGTCAGGATCAGGTTGGTGGCGAGGCGAATCACCTGGCTTGCGCCGAAGCCCGCCACCGTCAGCGCCGAAGAGCGCGCCGCGCGCGCGATCAGGCTGTCGCCCCGGAGCAGGCGGGAAAGCGCGCTCATCGCCCCCGGCTCCAGCCTGCGCCGGCGCCCCTGCCCCCTTGCGCGAGCAGGCCGATCGCCGCATAGGCGGCAAAGCCCGCCGGGTCCGTGAGCGCCAGTTTCAGCGCGAGGGTTTTCGGGAAGGGCGGCTTGTCGTCATTGGCCAGCAGTTCGGGGTATTTCGCCGCGATTTCGCGCACGCCCGCATTCTGGCGCCGGCGCACCCGCAGGAGCGCGGCCCAGCCCTCGACCACCGGCCATTCATAGGCGATGGGGGCGAGCGCGCGCTCTTCGGGGCGGAAATGCAGGCGCACGAAGGTATCGTCGGCGATGATGTCCGGGAAGGCGCCCCAGCGCGCGCGCCCGGGGGCATTGACCGCGAACAGCCCGCAGCCCGGCACGCCGGTCGTGAGAAACGGCACCTGCCGGTAGATGCGCGCATAGGCGCGGCTGATGCGCGAGGCGGGCTCGGGGATGCGGACGATGCCGCTGGCATAGCGGGGCGCGTCGGTGGCGAGCAGGTCGCAGAGCGCGCGGATCAGTTCCGCGTGCACGATCACGTCGGCGTCGAGATAGATGCGCGCGCCGGGGCCGGCAAGCGCGTCGCCGGCATTGAGCGCGCCGGGCTTGTGGCCGCGTGCGAGCTCCTCCACCAGCAATTCCCAGCCGCGCTTTCGGGCGGCGGGCGCATAGGCGCGGGCGATTTCGGCGGTGGCGTCGGTGCAGCCATTGGCCACGACGACGATGCGCGCGGCGCCCAGCCCCTGCGAGGCCAGCAGGGCCTCGAGGCAGGGGCCGATCAGTGCGGCTTCGTTGCTCGCCGGGATGATGATGCTGGCCGCGTCCGTCATATTCCTGACACTCTGTTTGCGTAGGCTATAAAGCAGCAGATGTCTTAACGCCATGAAAACGAACATGCAGATGAAGCTTGGCTACCTGGTGCCGCAATTTCCGGGGCAGACGCATATCTTCTTCTGGCGCGAAGTGGCGGCGCTGGAGGCGATGGGGGTGGAGGTGCACCTGTTCTCCACCCGGCCGCCGCCAAGGGGGCTGATCGCCCATGAATGGTCGGCCGAGGCGATGGCGCGCACCACCTATCTGGGCCTGCCCGGGCCGCTGGATGCGGTGCTGGGGCCGGCGCAGGCGCTGGCGCTGACCGGCGCGGGCGAGCGGGCCGGGATCGGGCGCGACCTGCTGCTGGCGGCGCCGGCGGCGCGCCGGCTGAAGCGCGAGTCGGCGCGGCGCGGGATCGGCCATGTGCATGTGCATTCCTGCGGTCGCGCGGCGCTGGTGGCGGCGCTGGCCCGGCGCATGGGCGGGCCGCGCTACAGCCTGACCCTGCACGGCCCGCTTTCCGATTACGGCTCCGGCCAAAGGCTCAAGTGGCAGGGCGCGGCCTTTGGCACGGTGATCACCGAGAAGCTGCTGGGCGAGCTCAGCGCCGAGCTCGGCAGCGCCCTGCCCGCGCGCCTGCCGGTGCGGCCGATGGGGGTCGATCCCGAGGTGCTCAGGCGCGATGCGCCCTATGAGCCGTGCGCCCCCGGCGCGCCGATCCGGCTCTTTTCCTGCGCCCGGCTCAACGTGGTCAAGGGCCACCAGGACCTGATGCAGGCGGTGCGCCTGCTGCTCGACCGGGGGCTGGAAGTGCGCCTCGACATCGCCGGGGAGGATGACGATGGCGGCGCGGGCTTTCGCGGCGAATTGCAGGCCCGGCTCGAAGCGCTCGGCCTCGAAGGCCATGTGCGCCTGCTCGGCGCCATCGACGCCGGCCGGGTGCGCGCGCATCTGCTGGCGGCGCATGTCTTCGTGCTCGCCTCCTGGCACGAGCCGCTGGGGGTCGCCTACATGGAGGCGATGAGCTGCGAGGTGCCCACGATCGGCACTGCCGCGGGCGGCGTGCCGGAGCTGATCCGCGACGGCAAGGACGGGCTGCTGGTGGCGCCCAGGGATCCGCAGGCGCTGGCCGGGGCGATCCGGCGGATCGCCGAGGACCCGGCGCTGGCGCGGCGGCTTTCGCGGGCCGGGCGGGCGCGGATCGTCGGAGGCTTTCGCGCCTCGCTGGGGGCCGAGACGCTGGTGGCCGAGGTCTTTGGCGCGGATGCGCGGGGGGCGGAGGCGGCAGGAGCGGAAGGGAGCGCAGCGGGCGCTGCCGGCAGGAGTTGACAGCTGTCAACCGCCGCGCCGCGTGTCAACCGCCGCGCCGCGGCCAGGGCTTCAGCGCTCCATCCATATGGTGACCGGGCCGTCATTGGTCAGGCGCACGGCCATGTCGGCACCGAAGACGCCGGTCTGCACCGGACATCCCAGGTGGCGCAGCCGGGCGCTGAAATGTTCGTAAAGCCGCCTGCCCTCCTCCGGCGGGGCGGCGGCGGAGAAGCCGGGGCGATTTCCCCGCGACGTGTCCGCGGCCAGGGTGAACTGGCTGACCACCAGAGCGGCGCCGCCGGTATCGGCGAGGGAGCGGTTCATGCGCCCCCGCTCATCGGCAAAGATGCGCAGCTTGTGGATCTTTTCGGCCAGCAGGCGGGCGTTCTCCTCGCCGTCCCCGCGCATGGCGCAGACCAGGATCACGAGACCGGGACCGATGCGGGCGACCTCCCGCCCGGCAATGCTGACGCTGCCTTCGCTCACCCGCTGTATCAATGCACGCATGCTTGCCCCCTGCCCTCTTGCCCCCGCCGGCGGCTTCGTCGCAGATTCCCTTGAAGGAAGCATCGCGAAATCCCATCTGCACTGCAAGAGATGGCGTGCCTTCCGCCGGCGTCCGGCATCGGCGCCGTGGAATGTCAGGTACGCCAGTGGGTTACGGGCATTTCGCCAGCCCCGGTCTCCGGTCCTTCGCGAAATGCCCGAGGCATGAAGGAGGATGAAATGGTCGAAACTTCCCACAGCACCGGCTTCTGGCCCGCACTCTACGATCCGCTGCGCGAACTGGGCGCGAGGATCCGCAATTTCTTCAGCCCGGCATCGGAAGCCTCCCAGAACGAGGACGCCTACCGCATCGCCATCGAACTGCCCGGCGTATCCGAGGAGGACGTGGAAATCACCGTCCGAGACGGGCTGGTCGTGGTCAGAGGCGAAAAGAAGATGGAGCGCGAACTGTCCGATGACAACTGGTATTTCTGCGAACGCCAGTACGGAAGCTTCAGCCGCTCGTTCCGGCTGCCGCCGGATGCGGATGCCGAGCGAATCGAGGCAGAGCTGAAGGACGGAGTCCTGACCCTCACCATCCCGACCGCGCGACCGAAGGAAACAACCGGCGCGAAAGTGAAGATCCGCAAGGCCTGAAAACCCGCCCCGGAACCCCGGGGCGGAGCCCTCCCGCCTCCGCATGCCGGCGCAGAATGCGGAAAATCGCCAAAATGCCGGTTTCCGGGCAATTTAGAGGTTGAATTTCCCGGCCAGTCGCCATAATCACCACTCAGTAATGGCGCGGGGTGGAGCAGCCCGGTAGCTCGTCAGGCTCATAACCTGAAGGTCGCAGGTTCAAATC
>JALWJU010000350.1 GCA_026997055.1 Paracoccaceae bacterium
AGCTTGAGGAGATCGCCGAGAGCCTGGCCGCGCAGGGCTATGGGGCCGATCGTGTGGTGATTGACCCTTCGGTGGTGCGCGGGCTTGGCTATTATACCGGGCCGGTATTCGAGGCCGAGCTCACGTTCGAGATCACCGACGACAAGGGGCGCCGGCGGCAGTTCGGCTCGGTGGCGGGCGGCGGGCGCTATGACGATCTGGTCAGGCGCTTCACCGGGCAGGTGGTGCCGGCGACCGGGGTATCCATCGGCGTGGATCGTCTGCTGGCCGCGCTTGAGGCCAAGGGCCGGGCGGGCGCGCATCAGGAGCGCGGGCCGGTGGTGGTCACGGTGATGGACCGCGCCGAGATGGCCTCCTATCAGGCCATGGCCGCCGAACTGCGCGCCGCCGGCATCCGCGCCGAGGTCTATCTGGGCAATCCGAAAAATTTCGGCAACCAGCTCAAATATGCCGACAGGCGCGCCTCTCCCGTGGCGGTGATCGAGGGCGAGGACGAGCGCGCGCGCGGCGTGGTGCAGCTCAAGGACCTGGTGCTGGGGGCGAAGATCGCCGAAAACGCCACGCTCGAGGAGTGGAAGGCGCGCCCCGCGCAATTCGAGGTGCCGCGCGCCGAACTGGTCGCCGGGGTGCGGCGGATACTGGAGGGCGCCGATGGCTGAGTGCGTCGCCATACGCGACGAGGCGGCGCGGCTGCTTCAGCATATGCAGGGGCTGGGCGCGGCGCGGGTGGAGACCGACATCCTCCAGCCCGCCGATGTGCTTCTGGACCTCTACGGCGAGGATATTCGCGCCCGCGCCTTCACCACGCAGGACCCGGAAGCGGGCGAGATGATGCTGCGCCCGGATTTCACCGTGCCGGTGGTGCGCGCGCATATGGAGGGGGGCGCGGAGCCGGCGCGCTATACCTATGCGGGCAAGGTGTTTCGCGCCCAGGACAGTGCCAGTGCGGCGCAGCGGGCGCGCGAATACTGGCAGGTGGGCTACGAGCTTTTCGACGGGGCCGATGTGGCGGCGGCGGATGCGGAGGTGTTCGCGCTGTTTCACGACCTGCTCGCGCCGCTGGGACTCAGGCCCGCCACCGGCGACATGGGTCTGCTGCTCGCCGCCGTGAAGGGGCTCGACACGCTCGAGAGCCGCAAGGCCGCGCTCATCCGCCATATCTGGCGCCCGCGCCGCTTTCGTGCGCTGCTCGACCGCTTTGCCGGGCGCGCGCCTCCGCCCGAGGGTCGGGCCGCGCTGCTCGCGGGCGAGGCCGAGAGCGACGCGCCGCTGATCGGCCTGCGCTCGCGCGCGGAGATCGAGGCGCGCATTGCCGCGCTCAGAGAGGATGCGGCCGCGCCGCCGATCCCGGCGGTGCAGGTGGACCTGCTCGACGACATCCTGTCCCTGCGCGAGACCATGGACAACGTGGCCCGGCGGCTGGCCGATTTCACCGTGGACATGCCGGCGCTCGGCCCGGCGGTGGCGCGCTTCGAAGCGCGCATGGCCGCACTCGCGGCGCGCGGGATCGACCCGGCCGGGCTCGAATTCGAAGGCTCCTACGGGCGCACCAGCATGGAATATTACGATGGCTTCGTGTTCGGCTTCACCGCGCCCGCGCGCCCGGACCTGCCGCCGCTTGCCACCGGCGGGCGCTATGACGCGCTGACCCGCCTGCTGGGGCGGGGCCGCTCGATCCCGGCGGTCGGGGGCGTGGTGCGGCCGGACTTGCTGCTGGAGGTGGCGCCATGAGCCTGAAGCTGGGCCTGCCCTCCAAGGGGCGGCTGATGGACAAGACCTTCGACTGGTTCGCCGCGCGGGGCGTCCGCTTCGTGCGCACCGGCAGCGAGCGCGAATATGCGGTGCGCGCCGAGGGGCTCGAGGGGCTGGAGCCGGTGCTGCTCAGCGCCGGGGAGATCCCGCGCGAGCTTGCCGCCGGGCGCATCCATCTGGGCGTGACCGGCTCGGACATGGTGCGCGAGAAGCTCGGCAACTGGCGCGAAAAGGTCGAGGAGATCCGGCCCATGGGCTTCGGCCATGCCGATCTGGTGCTGGCGGTGCCCGCCGCCTGGGTGGACGTGACCACGCTCGACGATCTCGATGCCGTGGCCGCGGCCTTTCGCGCCCGCCACGGCTTCCGCCTGCGCATCGCCACCAAGTATCACCGGCTGGTGCGCGAATACCTGACCGAACAGGGCGTGGCCGATTACCAGCTTGTGGACAGCCAGGGCGCCACCGAAGGCACGGTCAAGAACGAGACCGCCGAGGCGATTGCCGATATCACCTCCACCGGCGAGACTCTGCGCGCCAATCACCTCAAGGTGCTGGCCGGCGCGCCGATCCACCGCAGCCAGGCGGTGCTGTTTCGCGCCCGGGGCGCGGCGCTGAGCGCGGAAGACGCGGCGGTGATGGAGGCGCTGCGCACCCGGCTGGAGGCCGCAAGATGACCACATGGACCGCATTGACCACCCTCGAAGGGCAGGACAAGGCCGAGGCGCTGGGCGAGGCGATGGAGCGGCTCAGCCCCGCGCCCAGCGGGATCGGCGTCTTCGAGCTTGAGGATGGCTCGGGGCTCTGGGAAGTGGGCGGCTATTTCACCGAGGCGCCCGACATTGCCGGGCTGGCGCTGCTGGCGGCGCTTCATGGCGCGGCGGATTTCGTCGTCTCCGAACTCCCGGAAAAGGACTGGGTGGCCGAGGTCAGGCGCGAACTGGCGCCGGTCGAGGCCGGGCGGTTCTTCGTTTACGGAAGCCACGATGCCGACAAGCTGCCCGCGGGGCGCATCGGCCTCCTGATCGAGGCGAGCATGGCATTCGGCACCGGCCATCACGGCACCACCCGGGGCTGCCTCGAGGCGCTGGACCGGCTGGCGGCCACGGGCTTTGCCCCCGAGCGCGTGGCCGATATCGGCTGCGGCACCGCGGTGCTTGCCATGGGGGCTGCGCGCCTCTGGCCCGAGGCGGCGCCGATCCTCGCCAGCGATATCGACGAAGTGGCGGTGGAAGTGGCGCGGGCAAATGTGGCGGCAAACGGGCTGGAGGGGCGCGTGCGCTGCATCGAGGCGGCCGGCTTCGGCCATGAGGCGCTGCGCGGGGCGGCGCCCTTCGACCTGATCTTCGCCAATATTCTCAAGGGTCCGCTCATCGCCCTCGCCCCGGACATGCGCGCGGCGGTCGCGCCGGGGGGGCATGTGATTCTTTCCGGGATACTGAACCCGCAGGGCGAAGAGGTGATCGACGTCTATTGCCGCCTTGGCTTCAATCTGGTCGAGGCGCGGCGGATTGTTGACTGGACGACATTGGTTTTGCGCCTTGTCTGAACAAAATCCGGCGAAACAATCCGTTTCCGGCGCCTGCCACATTTCCGCCCGATTTCGCGTAAAATTTTGTCTTGTTGCCAGGGGCGGGGGCTTTGGCAAGGAGATGGTCATGGCCGATGCCAATGACTCGGGTTTTACCCGGCGTCTGCAACGGATCGAGAAGCGCCACCGCAGGCTCTCGCATGGATATGTGCGGCTGAAGGATGTCGATGGCCTTCTGACGCCGGTGCCCGACCGGCGGCTGCGCCGCCGCTCCTTTTCCCTTGCCGGCCTGCTGATGACGCTTGCTGCCCTGACCGCGTTCAAGGGCTTCCTGCTCGCCTATCACGGTCCGACCGCCTATGCGGAGAACCTCGGCATCCTGGCCACGGGCAATGCGGTGGAGCGCGCCGGTGCCTGGATCATGTCAGTCGATCCGCTGACACGCTGGCTGGC
>JALWJU010000351.1 GCA_026997055.1 Paracoccaceae bacterium
CCTGCCCGCAATCCATATGCACGAAGTTGGAGCGCGAATACTTTCCGACCCCGCCGGCATTGCAGGCGACCGCGGCGCGGTAGATCTGGCTGACGGAACGGTTCTTCAGGCGTACGTCATTGGCCTGGCCCTTCATGTGCAGGCTGTTCCTGGCGACTCCGCGCGAGCGCGCGCGCAGGAGCGCATTGGTGGCCGGTGTCCGGTAGCCCGACAGCAGCATGTAGGGTTCGTTCACTTCCAGCAGCGCATGCGTGGCGGCGATGATGTCGATGGTGCGGGTGTCCATGACCGTGGCCTTGTCCTCGCGCCAGTCGCGCATGAAATAGTTGATTTCCTTGAGCGCCTCGGTGATGTATTCGCCCTCGATCCAGTAGATCGTGTCGATCATCTCGCCGGTGCGCCCGGAATACATGGATATGCGCCGGATATCGCCCGCGCCGCGCAGGAAGCTGGCGGCCTTGGCATAGGTCGGCGCCGCGGTGATCGCGGTGGCGGCGAAGGCGCGCAGGATTCCGCGCCGCGTGAATCCTCTCGCGAAGTTCCCGGAGCCTCCCTCCGTGGAATTTCCGGTCAAGACCCTGGCGGAATTTCCGTCCGTGAGGTTGTCGGTTTTTTTCGTGTTCATCAGTCCCAGCGTGTCCCGTCGCTTGCGCGGCGCGGCCCCGTTTGCGGGTGTCCGGCCTGCATCC
Source organism: Paracoccaceae bacterium (assembly GCA_026997055.1). Taxonomy (GTDB): domain Bacteria; phylum Pseudomonadota; class Alphaproteobacteria; order Rhodobacterales; family Rhodobacteraceae; genus JAAEUB01. The sequence goes on from JALWJU010000351.1 coordinate 690, forward strand.
CCACCGGCGCTTCGGTCCTTGGCAGCCCCGTCGCGCCGTCCGGAGTTTCCTCATCCCCGCGCCGGTTATGGCACAAGTCGAATCACGGGCCAAGGGGGGATTGGCGGCGAATCGGAGCTTCAAGCGGAATCGGCAAGAAATTGCTTAAAACTGTCGGCAGGGGGCAAAGCGTGGCTTTTGGAAGACAGTCCGGCGCGGGACGGCGGGGAAAAGCCTGCCCGCGCAGCTTTGTGAATGGACTTTGCGGATGGGTTTGCGCAAAACGGGATTGCCGAAAACGGGATGAAATTGAAATTGTTTGTCGAGGTCTTGATGAAGTCCGTGCCTGCTGCCGCTGTCGCGAAATCGCCCGCCGTTTCTCCTTGCGCGCCTGTTTGCCGCGCCTCCCGCCCGGTTGCCCCGGTTGCCCCGGTTGCCAGGCCGCTCTTTGCCGCGCTGCTGGCGCTCGGGCTGCTGCTTGCGGGGATGGTGGCGCCGGGGCGGGCGGCGGAGCCTTCGGCGATCCCGGCCTTTGCCCAGGCGGTGGCCGAGGCGGCGGCGCAGGATGAGGACATCGCCGCCTTCTACCGCGACAATGGCTATCGGGCGATCTGGACCGATACCGGCGATGCGGCGCGCGAGCGGCGCGAGGCGCTGTTCAGCGTGCTGGCGCGCGCCGGCGACCACGGCCTGCCGGTGGCAAGCTACGGCCTGGAGGCGCTGGAGGCGGAAATGCGCAGCATCTCCAGCCCGCGCCAGCGGGGGCGGGTCGAAGTGGCGCTGAGCCGGCTGTTTCTGCTCTATGCGGGCCAGGTCTCCAGCGGGGTGCTGAATCCGCGCGAAGTGGTGCCCGATATCGTGCGCGAGGCGCCGCTGCGCGACCGGCGCGCGCTTCTGGCCGATTTCGCCGCCGCCAATCCGGCGCGTTTCCTCAGGGAACTGCCGCCCGAAGCGCCGGAATATGCCCGCCTGATGCGCGAGAAGCTGCGCCTCGAGCGGCTGCTGGCGCGGGGGGGATGGGGGGCGCCCGTGCCTGCCGATGCGCTGCGCCCGGGGCAGAGCGGCAGGGCGGTCGTCGCGCTGCGCAACCGGCTCGTCGCCATGGGCTATATGGGGCGTTCGGCCACGCAGAGCTACGATGCGGCGCTGCAGCGGGCGGTGCAGGAATTCCAGGCCGATCACGGGCTCGAGCCCGACGGGGTGGCCGGCAGGAGCACGATTCGCGCGATCAATGTGGGGATCCAGAGGCGCCTGGCCTCGATCGTCGTCGCGCTCGAGCGCGAGCGCTGGATGAATATCGACCGCGGCAAGCGCCATATCTGGGTCAATCTCGCCGATTTCACCGCCAGGATCGTCGATGACGGCAAGGTGACCTTCGAAACCCGCAGCGTCATCGGCATGGATGTGAGCGACCGGCGCAGCCCCGAATTTTCCGACATGATGGAATATATGGAGGTGAATCCCTACTGGAACGTCCCCCGCTCCATCGCCACCAAGGAATACCTGCCGGCAATGCTGCAAAACCCCGCCGCCGCCGGGCATTTGCAGCTGGTCGATGGGCGCGGCAACGTGGTGCCGCGCTCGGCGGTGGATTTCAGCCGGTACACGCCGGCCAGTTTCCCCTTCAATCTGCGCCAGGCCCCCTCCAGGCGCAATGCGCTGGGGCTGGTGAAGTTCATGTTCCCCAACCGCTACAACATCTACCTGCACGATACGCCGCAGAAGGCTCTGTTCGACCGCGAGGTGCGCGCCTTCAGCCACGGCTGCATCCGCCTGCAGAAACCCTTCGAATTCGCCTATGCGCTGCTGGCCCCGCAGACCGATGACCCGGAGGGAGTGTTCCAGCAGGCGCTGCGCTCGGGCAAGAATACCCGCATCGACATCGTGCCCAACGTGCCCGTGCACCTGGTCTATCGCACGGCGATCATGCCGGCTTCGGGCCGGGCGCAGTATCGCGACGACATCTACGGGCGCGATGCGAGGATTTTTGCCGCATTGCAGGCCGCCGGGGTGGAAGTCGGCGGCCTGGAGGGGTAAGCCTGACCCCGGCAGGCGGGGCCGGCGAGGCGGGCCGCGCCGGCGGAGTGGCAAGCTGCGAGGGGGCCGTGACATGGCTGTGACATTGGCAGAAGTCGCCCGGGCCCTGGGGCCGGGGGCCGCGTTGCGGGGAGATGGGGCGCTGGAGCTCGAGGGCCTGGCCGAGCCGCAGGATGCGGGGGCGCGCGATCTGGCGCTGGCCATGGACAGGCGCTTCGGGGAGGCTCTCATGGAGAGTCGTGCCGAGGCGGCGGTGCTCTGGGCCGGGGCCGACTGGCAGGGGCTGGGGCTGAAGGGGGCGATTCTGGTCGAGCGCGCCGCAGCGGCGATGCCGGCGCTGACGCGGCTTTTCGACCGGGCGCCGGAGCTCGCCGAGGGGATCCACCCCAGCGCGGTGATCGCGCCCGGCGCCGAGATCGGACCCGGCGCCCGGATCGGGGCCGGCACGGTGATCGGAGCCAATGTGCGCATCGGTCCCGACGCCCGAATCGCCCCGCAGGTGAGCATCGCCGCCAATGTGCGTATCGGTGCCCGGGCGCTCCTGCATTCGGGCGTGCGCATCGAACATGACGTGGAGATCGGCGACGATTTCATCTGCCATGCGAACAGCGTGATCGGCTCGGACGGGTTTTCCTTCAAGGAGATCGCACGCGCCAGCCGGGTCGAGGAGATGCGGGCCGGGATCGGCGCGGGAGGCACGGGAGGCACGGGAGGCGATGCGGCGGGGAGCCCGGCCGGCAAGGGGAGCGCAGACGCCGGCGCCGGCGCCGCGGGTGCCGGGGAGCGGGACCGCTGGGAGCGGGTGGCCTCGCTCGGGGGCGTGGTGATCGGCGACGAGGTGGAAATCGGCGCTTCCACCACGATCGACGCGGGCACCATCCGCCCGACCCGGATCGGCAGCGGCACCAAGATCGACAACCAGGTACAGATCGGCCACAATGTGGTGATCGGCCGCGATTGCCTGATCTGCGGCGATACCGCTCTTGCCGGCTCGGTGCAGGTCGGCGACCGGGTGG
>JALWJU010000352.1 GCA_026997055.1 Paracoccaceae bacterium
GACGAGGTGATCTCGGGCTTCTATCGCACCGGCAGGATGTTTGCCACCGAGACCTTCGGCCTGAAACCCGACCTGATCACGCTGGCCAAGCAGCTTTCGGCGGCCTATCAGCCGATCGGCGCGGTGATGGTGAGCGAGAAGATATATCAGGCGCTTGTCGAGGGCAGCCGGCGCTATGGGCTGTTTGGCACCGGGTTCACCTATTCGGGCCATCCGGTGGCGGCCGCGGTGGCGCTGGAGGCGCAGAAGATCTACCAGGAGCGCGACATCGGCGCCCATGTGCGCGCGGTCTGCGAGCCCTTCCTTGCGCGGCTGCGCGCACTCGGCCAGCACCCACTGGTGGGCGAAGCGCGCGGCATCGGGCTGATCGGGGCGATCGAGCTGGTCGAGGACAAGGCGGCGCGGCGGAATTTCGACCCGGCGCGCAAGATCGGCGCCTGGGTGGCGGCGCGGGCCATGGAGCATGGGCTGATCGTGCGCCCGCTGGCCAATGACACTATCGCCTTCTGCCCGCCGCTGATCATCACCGAGGCGCAGATCCACGAGATGTTCGACGCCATGGAGCGCGCGCTCGCGGATGCCGCCGATCATGTCGCGCAAGGGTGAGGCAAGGGTGAGGCATATGCCTTTCTCATGCAAACCGCCTTGATGGAGGCCCCGCCTGACATGTGCGGGCAGGGCCGCCCCGGCGCCGACTGCGCCGGCGGAACTGCAGAGCCGCCCGGCACGCGCCCGCGGCCAGAGCCCGCCGGCCCTGCCCACAGCGCCAATACTCAGCGCCAATACTCAGTGGGCGATCTGCCCGCTTGCCCCGTCGCCGGGCTGCATGGCGGCCTGGGCGGCGGCGTCTTCGGCGGCCTGGTCCCATTCCACCGGCTCGGGTTCGCGCACCAGCGCCGCTTTCAGCACGTCGCGCACATGGGCCACGGGGACGATCTCGAGCCCCTCCTTGACGTTATCGGGGATCTCGGCGAGGTCCTTTTCGTTCTCCGCCGGGATCAGCACCGTCCCGATGCCGCCCCTGAGCGCCGCGAGCAGCTTTTCCTTGAGGCCGCCGATCGGCAGCACATTGCCGCGCAGGGTGACTTCGCCGGTCATGGCGATGTCCTTTCTGACCGGGATGCCGGTCAGCACCGAGACGATCGAGGTAACCATGGCGATGCCCGCCGAGGGGCCGTCCTTGGGGGTTGCGCCTTCGGGGACGTGAACGTGGATGTCGATCTTTTCGAAGAGCGGGGGCTTCACCCCGATCTCGGGCGAAATCGAGCGCACGAAGCTCGACGCCGCGTCGATCGATTCCTTCATCACGTCGCCGAGCTTGCCGGTGGTCTTCATCCGCCCCTTGCCGGGCAGCTTTACCGCCTCGATGGACAGCAGATCGCCGCCGACGCTGGTCCAGGCCAGCCCGGTGACCACGCCGACCTGGTCCTCCTCCTCGGCCAGCCCGTAGCGGAACTTGCGCACGCCCAGGAAATCCTCCAGGTCGTCCGTATCCACCACCACCTTTTCGGCGTCGCCCTTGATGATCCGGGTTACAGCCTTGCGCGCGAGCCTGGCGATTTCGCGCTCGAGGTTCCTGACCCCGGCCTCGCGGGTATAATAGCGGATGATGTCGGTGAGCGCGGCGTCGGTGAGGGTGAATTCGCCCTTCCTGAGCCCGTGATTCTTCACCTGCTTGGGCAGCAGGTGGCGGCGCGCGATCTCGCGCTTTTCGTCCTCGGTATAGCCGGCAAGCGGGATCGTCTCCATCCGGTCGAGGAGCGGCCCCGGCATGTTGTAGCTGTTGGCGGTGGTCAGGAACATCACGTTGGAAAGGTCGTATTCCACCTCCAGGTAATGATCGACGAAGGTCGAATTCTGCTCCGGGTCCAGTACCTCGAGCATGGCGCTGGCCGGGTCGCCGCGAAAGTCCTGACCCATCTTGTCGATCTCGTCGAGCAGGATCAGCGGATTGGTCGTCTTCGCCTTCTTCATCGCCTGGATGATCTTGCCCGGCATCGAGCCGATATAGGTGCGCCGGTGGCCGCGGATCTCGCTCTCGTCGCGCACGCCGCCGAGGCTGATGCGGATGAATTCGCGCCCGGTGGCACGCGCCACCGACTTGCCGAGGCTGGTCTTGCCCACGCCCGGCGGGCCGACGAGGCAGAGGATCGGCCCCTTGAGCTTCTTCGAGCGCTGGCCCACGGCGAGATATTCGACGATGCGCTCCTTGACCTTCTCGAGCCCGTAATGGTCCTGGTCCAGCACCTTCTGGGCATGGGCCAGGTCGCGCTTGACGCGGCTCTTCTTCCCCCAGGGGATCGACAGCAGCCAGTCGAGATAATTGCGCACCACGGTGGCCTCGGCCGACATCGGGCTCATGCTCTTGAGCTTGCGCACCTCGCTTTCGGCCTTCTCGCGCGCCTCCTTCGAGAGCTTCGTGGCCTTGATGCGCTCTTCGAGCTCGGCGATTTCGTTGGGCCCGTCGCTCTCCTCGCCCAGTTCGCGCTGGATCGCCTTCATCTGCTCGTTGAGGTAATATTCGCGCTGGGTGCGCTCCATCTGGCTCTTGACCCGGGTCTTGATCTTCTTTTCCACCTGCAGAACGCTCATCTCGCCCTGCATCAGCCCATAGACCTTTTCCAGCCGCTCGGCGACGTTCAGCGTCTCCAGAAGCTCCTGCTTCTGCGCCACCTCCACGCCCAGATGGCCGGCGATCAGGTCGGCCAGCTTGTCGGGCGCGCGGGTTTCGGCCACGGCGGCCATGGCTTCCTCGGGGATGTTCTTCTTGGCCTTGGCGTAGCGCTCGAATTCCTCGCCCACCGAGCGCATGAGCGCGGCGACGATCTCGCTGTCGCCGGGCACTTCCTCGAGCCGTTCGGCGCGGGCCTCGAAAAAGGCCGGGTTATCGAGATATTCGCTGATGCGCACCCGCTGCTGGCCCTCGACCAGCACCTTCACGGTGCCGTCGGGCAATTTCAGCAATTGCAGCACATTGGCCAGCACGCCGGTGCGGTAGATGCCCTCGGTGGCGGGGTCGTCCTCGGCCGGGTCGATCTGGCTGGCGAGCAGGATCTGCTTGTCGTCGGCCATTACCGCCTCGAGCGCGCGCACGCTTTTCTCGCGGCCGACGAAGAGCGGCACGATCATGTGGGGAAACACCACCACGTCGCGCAGGGAAAGGACCGGGTAGGGTTGGCTCAGTTGCTCGCTCATGGGCATATCCTTGTTCTGTGGCCGACAGCGCGCCCCCTGCGCCCTCTTGCACCCCCTTGCGCCCTCTCTTGCGCCGCGCCCCTTGTCGCGCCCTCCAGGCTCGCTTCGGAGGCCTTTGGGGCTCTTTGGGGCACCGCCCGGGCGCCGGGCCGGGCAGGCTGGCGGGGCTGGCAGGCAGGCTGTCTCCTGTTCACGGTTTGTTAACTGGGGTCTCGCGCCCGATATTTCAACCGCTGCCGTCTCTGCGGACATTCTGCCCGCTGCCGTGCCCGGGAACAAGGGCAGACTGCACCCGAAGAGGAGAAATAAGCGGCGAATTCGAGATTTCAGCGCTCTAGCTGCCGGATCTCCTCCAGGCGAAGTTCGTGTACCGTCAGCCCCATGCGCCTGTCGCGCATCTCCAGCCGGCCCGGGAATTCTCCTCCCGCTGCCAGGGCGCGCGAGGTGACGAAGATCCGCCCTGCCCCGGGCAGGGCCGCGGACAGGGCCGCGGCCGGCTCC
>JALWJU010000353.1 GCA_026997055.1 Paracoccaceae bacterium
TGTACCGTCAGCCCCATGCGCCTGTCGCGCATCTCCAGCCGGCCCGGGAATTCTCCTCCCGCTGCCAGGGCGCGCGAGGTGACGAAGATCCGCCCTGCCCCGGGCAGGGCCGCGGACAGGGCCGCGCCCGGCTCCTCCCCCGGCTCCCATATCCGCAGGTCGGCCGGCACGAACAGGTGCAGATAGCCGGTGCAGATATAGCCGCAGCGGTCGATCACCAGGTCGCCGGGGGCGGTGTTCTCGATCAGCCAGCGATTCTGCATGTACCAGTAATCGCTCTCGACCCGGGCAAAGCCCAGCATCGCGCCCGGCAGGTTGGCCCCCAGCAGCGGCGCGAGAAACAGCGCCGCCGGCAGCGCCGCCCGCCCGGCAATGGCGGCATTGACGAAGACCAGCATGAACAGGGCCGGCAGGGTGGCGATCCAGAATTCCTTGTTGGTCGGCTCCCAGGCGGTAATGGCGGCGAAGCTGGCCAGGAAATACAGCGCCAGCAGCAGGCTCAGCCCCCGCCCGTCGCCCCCTCGCAAGAGCCCGCCGAGCGCCCGCCACAGCAGGGCGAGGAAGCCTGCGAGCGATAGCGCCGTCAGCACCAGCAGCGGCCAGAAGCCGAGCGCCAGGCCGGTCCGGGCGAAGAAGATTTCCTCCACGAACAGCCGCCCGGCAAAGACCCGCTCGGCCAGCGCCACGAAGCGGTCGCTGGCAAACAGGAAGACCGGCGACCAGATCGCCGTGCCCAGGCCCAGCAGGGACTTCAGCGGCGAAAGCGGGCTGAACGGCACCCACAGCCCGTCGCGCGCCAGCCCGCGCGCCCAGAGCAGGATCTCGCCCGGCGCGCGCAGGCCCAGCGCGAGCAGGGCCACCGCCAGATAGGCCGCGAGCACCAGCCCGGCGAGGACCAGCGCAAAGGCCAGCGCCCGGGCGAGCCCCGCCGCCCGGCGCCCCGTCGGCAGGCCCGCCGCCCACAGCAGCAGCGCCAGCCCCCCGGCCAGGGCGAGGAACAGGTATTGCTGGTGAAACAGCACCGCCAGCGCCACCATCAGCGCCGCCCACAGGGTCCGGCGCAGGGGGGCGGGCCGGCCGGCGATCATCTCTTCGCCGACCCGCTGCAGGGCCGAGATCCCGGCCAGGGCAAAGGGCAGCGGCAGCGCGTAAGTATCCGGCATCATGGCATAAAGCCAGAAGGCAAAGCTGAAGCCCGTGGCCAGGCTCGCCCCCAGCGGCGCCACCAGCCCCCCGGCCAGGCGCGCCGTCAGCCGCCAGATCAGCGCCAGCGCCGCCAGCGCCGCGGCCAGGCTCAGCCCCTGCATCACCAGGAGCGCCGGCAGATCGAGCCCGAGCCGCGCCAGCCCCGCGCGCGCCAGCCAGGCGAGCGGCTCCACCAGCAGGTGATTGGGGTGCCACTGCCATTCGCCGCGCGCCACCCGCTCCACATACCAGACCGCGTCTTCGCCCTCGGTCAGGTTATGCGGAAAGGTGGCGAGATACAGCAGGGTAAAGCCGGCCAGCACCAGCGCCCCCAGCCAGCCGGGCGCAGAGGGGGCCGCGCTCCTGTGCAGATCGAAACCATGCCCCATGGCATCCTCGCTGTCCCACCCCTGCCCCCTGTAGCATGGTTAACGGGCATTCACCAAGGTTGACGGACATTGGCCGGGAACAGGCCGGGAAACGGACTGTTGCAGCCAGCGCCCCCGGTACGCGCTCAGAGGGGTTCGATATCGCCCATTTCCCGCGCGGCGTGGAATTCGCGCTCGAAGGCCGCGAAGCGCCCGGCGGCGATGGCGGCGCGCATATCCGACATAAGGTCCTGATAATACTGGAGATTATGCCAGGTCAGCAGCATCGAGGAGATGATCTCGCGGGCGCGAAACACATGGTGCAGATAGGCGCGGCTGTAGCCGGAGCAGGCCGGGCAGGTGCAGAATTCGTCGAGCGGGCGCGGATCGTCGGCATGCCGCGCATTCTTGATATTGACCACCCCGCGCCGGGTAAAGGCCTGCCCGGTGCGCCCGGAGCGCGAGGGGAGCACGCAATCCATCATGTCGATGCCGCGCTTCACCGCGCCAACGATGTCATCGGGCTTGCCCACCCCCATCAGGTAGCGCGGCTTCTCGGCGGGCAGCATGTCGGGGGCATGGTCGAGCACGCCGAACATCGCCTCCTGCCCCTCGCCCACCGCAAGGCCGCCTATCGCATAGCCGTCAAAGCCGATTTCCCTGAGTTTCTCGGCGCTTTCGGCGCGAAGCTCACGCGTGACGCCGCCCTGCTGGATGCCGAAAAGCGCGTGCCCCGGCCGCTCGCCGAAGGCTTCTTTCGAGCGCGCCGCCCAGCGCATCGAAAGGCGCATGGCGCGCGCCACCTCGGCCTCGTCCGCCGGAAGCGCGGGACATTCGTCGAAACACATGACGATATCGCTGCCGAGCAGGCGCTGGATCTCCATGCTGCGCTCGGGGCTGAGCATGTGGCGCGCGCCGTCGATATGGCTCCTGAAGGTCACGCCCTCCTCGTCGAGCTTGCGCAGCCCGGCAAGGCTCATCACCTGAAAGCCCCCCGAATCGGTGAGGATCGGCCCGGACCAGTTCATGAACCTGTGCAAGCCCCCCAGCCGGGCGATGCGCTCGGCGCCCGGCCGCAGCATCAGGTGATAGGTGTTGCCGAGCAGGATATCGGCGCCGGCCGCGGCCACGCTCTCGGGCAGCATCGCCTTGACCGTGGCGGCCGTGCCCACCGGCATGAAGGCCGGCGTGCGGATCTCGCCGCGCGGGGTCGTGATCAGGCCGGCGCGCGCCTTGCCGTCGGTGGCTTTCAGGGTGAAGGAAAACCTCTGCATGGGCCGCCTCTTACGCCAGCGCGCGGGCGTTGCAAAGCCCGAACCGCCTCCCCCTGCAACTGCCAGCCGGCCCTCGGCGCGATCCTTCCGCGAAAAATCGCATCTGCCGCCCTGCACCGCCGGAAGAAACCGGCGGGCGGGGAGGATCCCGGGACAAGGGGATCAGTAAGGCAGCGGATGCGCCCGGTGCGCGGCATTGATCTCGCCCAGCACCTCGTCCGAAAGCGTGACGGCCACCGAATCAAGCGCCCGATCCAGTTGCGCCATGCTTGACGCGCCGAAGATCGCCGTGCCGATGAAGGGGCGCGTGCGCTGCCAGGCGAGCGCCATGTGCACCGGGTCGAGTGCGTGACGCGCGGCGATGTCGAGATAGGCCTGCGTCGCCGCGAGCGCGCGTTCGGTCAGACGCCCGCCGAGATCCCTGTTGACCTCGCGCCGCGAGCCCGCGGGCAGCGCGCCGCCCTGATACTTGCCGGTCAGAAGCCCCGTGGCCAGCGGCGAATAGGACATCACCCGCACCCCCTCATTGGCGCAAAGCTCGGCGATGTCGGTATCGGCGAGCCGGCACAGGAGCGAGTATTCGTTCTGCAGCGTCGCCACTTCGGGCGCGCCCGTCTCGCGGGCGAGCGCGAGCCAGTTCATCACCCCCCAGGCGGTTTCGTTGGAGAGCCCGAAATGACGGATCTTGCCCTCGCGCCGGAGCTCGCCCAGCACTTCGAGCACTTCGCGCATATGGGAGAGCGTCGCGGCGCGGTCCTGCCCGGAAGGGTCGTATTCCCAGTTCTGGCGGAAGTGATAGGAGCCGCGCTCGGGCCAGTGCAGCTGGAAGATGTCGATATAGCCGGTCCTGAGCCGCC
>JALWJU010000354.1 GCA_026997055.1 Paracoccaceae bacterium
CTCTATCTGCTCCTCGGTGCAGAAGATATGCGCGTCATCCTGCACGAAACCGCGCACCCGCATGATCCCGTGCAGCGCGCCGGAGGGCTCGTAACGGTTGCACGAGCCGAATTCGGCCATGCGCAGCGGCAGGTCGCGGTAGCTCTTGAGCCCCTGGTTGAAGATCTGCACATGGCAGGGGCAGTTCATGGGCTTGAGCGCATTCACCGCCTTCTCGCGGGCATGCTCCTCGTCCACCTCGACGATGAACATGTGCTCCTGGTATTTCTCCCAGTGGCCCGAAGCCTCCCACAGCTTGCGGTCCACCACCTGGGGGGTGTTCACCTCCACATAGCCGCCGCGAGTCTGCATCCGGCGCATGTAGTCCTGCAGCGTGGTGTAGATGCGCCAGCCATTGGGGTGCCAGAAGACCTGGCCGGGCGCTTCCTCCTGCATGTGAAACAGGTCCATCTCGCGGCCGAGCTTGCGGTGGTCGCGCCTGGCGGCCTCCTCCAGCATCGTCAGGTGCGCCTTCAGCTCCTGGCGGTTCCTGAAGCCCACCCCGTAGATGCGCTGGAGCATCGGCCGGCTCGAATCGCCGCGCCAATAGGCCCCGGCCACGCTCATCAGCCTGAAGGCATCCGCCGGCACCTGCCCGGTATGCTGAAGATGCGGGCCGCGGCAGAGGTCCTGCCAGTGGCCATGCCAATACATGCGGATCGGCTCGCCCTCGGGGATCGCCTCGACCAGCTCGACCTTGTAAGGCTCGCCGCTGTCGCGGTAGTGCCGCAGGGCACGGTCGCGCTCCCAAAGCTCGGTGCGCACCGGATCGCGGGCGTTGATGATCTCCTTCATCTTCGCCTCGATCGCGCCCAGATCCTCGGGGGTGAAGGGCTCCTCGCGGTCGAAATCGTAATACCAGCCATGCTCGATCACCGGGCCGATGGTCACCTTCACATCCGGCCAGAGCTCCTGCACCGCGCGCGCCATGATATGGGCGGCGTCGTGGCGGATAAGCTCCAGCGCCTGCGCCTCGTCCTTCATGGTGTGAATGGCGATGGTCGCATCCTCGCCGATCGGCCATTGCAGGTCCCAGTGGCGGCCGTTGACCGTGGCGCTGATCGCCTTCTTGCGCAGGGAGTTCGATATGTCGGCGGCCACCTCGGCAGGCGTCACCCCGGCCTGATACTGGCGCGTATTACCATCGGGAAATGTCAGGAAAATGGTGGCCAAGGCCTTCCTCCTCGTCGTTCTGGCGCCTACGAAACGCCCGGTTGCGGGTGCGGTTCGCGCCCTTTTGGCGCCGGGGGGCGGGCAAGTCAAGGGACGCTTTTGTTCAAGACAGGCGCGGCGCAGCCATGTCATGGTCGCGGATGTGAAGGAGGGAAAGATGCAACTGGGATATATCATTCACTATGTCGAAAACGTCGCCGCGACGCTGGATTTCTACGAGGCGGCCTTTGCCTGCGCCCGGCGCTTCGTGACGCCCGAAGGTGACTACGGCGAGCTGGATACCGGCGCCACCACCCTGGCTTTTGCCAGCTTTGCGCTGATCCGGCAGGGCGGCAAGAACCCGGTGCGCGCCGATGCCAGGGCGCCGGTTGGCGAGATTGCCTTTGTCACCGCGGACGTTGCCGCCGCCCATGCGCGCGCCATTGGTGCCGGGGCGGCGCCGGTGCAGGCACCCAAAGAGATGCCCTGGGGCCAGACCATCGCTTACGTTAGTGACGCGGACGGGTTTCTGGTGGAAATCTGCACGCCGATGGGGGGCTGAGATGGACGCTGTTCTGGCCAGCGAAATAGAGGCGGCGATCAAGGCGATGGTGGCGCGTCTGTGCCCCGAGGCGCGCGGGCGCGCCATGTATGGCGGCACCGTCTTTGAGCGCCAGCCCGGCGAATTCAAGAGCGGCTTTGGCGGGGTGTTTTGCTACCAGAACCATGTGTCGCTGGAATTTGCCCAGGGCGCCCTGCTGGAGGACCCGGCCGGGGCGCTCGAGGGCAAGGGCAAGATGCGCCGCCATATCAAGCTGCGCAGGCTGGACGATATCGAGGCCAGGCAGGTCGAGGATTACCTGAGCCGGGCGATCAGCCTGAACGCGGCTCAGCCATAGGCGCGCGAAAAGACCTGGGCGACCAGGTCGGGGCGGGCGCGAAAGGCCGAGGGTGTCACCCCAAACCAGCGGCGAAAGGCGCGGCTCATATGCGCCTGATCGGCAAATCCTGCCATACAGGCGGCTTCGGCAAGGGGGCGTGTGCCGATCAGTCGCGCCGCCCGGCGCGCGCGGGCAAGCTGGAGCCAGAAGGCGGGGGATTGGCCGGTGGCGCGCCTGAGCATTCTTTGCAGGCTGCGCATGCTCACTCCCAGATCGCGCGCGGCCTCCTGCACCGTTGCGGCCTGGGCGAGGCAGTCGAGCGCCTCACCCGTATTGACATGGCGCCGGGTGCATTCAGCAATCAATGCGCGGGGGGTGGCGGTCTCGGGCCTGTGCCCGGTCAGCTGGTCCAGCAGCGCCGGGCTGATTGCGGTGCCCGCAGCGAGGCGAAAGCCGGTCAGGCGCTGACCAGCCCTGAGGGGTACGGATTTCGCGCCAGGCTGCAGGGGTGAAACAAACCAGAGCGCCGCCGCCCCGGAACGTTCAAGGCAGATCACGTCGCGACAGCCATCAGGCAGGATGGTTGCAGTGGAAGGGATGTCGGGCCGGGCTGTCCAGATGGCGCAGAGGGGTTCCATGACTCTTTCCCGTAGTGCGGCGCGTGGTGCGGTGCGTGCTGCGGGCAAGAAACCGCACCTGCCGCTTGTAGCATTGCGACACGGCCTTGACCATTGCCCCAAACGGACCCAGAACCGAAGCTGATCGGGAATGGAGGGACGCCGTGGCGAAGGTGAAGACGAAGAGCGGGCGCGTGCTGGCTTATGAGCGCCTTGCGGGCCGGGGGCCGGGGGTGGTTTTCCTCGGCGGCTTCATGTCCGACATGCAGGGCACCAAGGCGCTGGCGCTCGAAGCCTGGGCGCGCGAAGAGGGCCGCGCCTTTCTGCGCTTCGACTATTCGGGCCACGGCCAGAGCGCGGGCGCCTTCACCGAGGGCTGCATCGGCGACTGGGCAGAGGATGCGCGCGCGGCGATCGAAGGGCTGACCGAGGGGCCGCAGGTGCTGGTGGGCTCGTCCATGGGCGGCTGGATCGCGGCGCTGCTGAGCCGGCAGATCCCCGAGCGCGTCGCCGGGCTGGTGGGCATCGCCGCGGCGCCGGACTTTACCGAAGACAGCATGTGGGCGGGCTTCTCCGAGGCCCAGCGCGCCCGGCTCATGGGCGAGGGGCTCGTGCATCTGCCCTCCGACTATGGCGAGCCCTACCCGATCACCCGCCGGCTGATCGAGGACGGACGCCGGCATCTGGTGCTGCGCGCGCCACTGGAGATGCCCTTCCCGGTGCGCCTGCTGCAGGGCGAGGCCGACCGCGACGTGGACATGTCGGTGGCGCTGAGACTGTTTCGCCATATCGAGGGCGGGGATGTGCGCCTGACCGTCGTCAAGGGCGCCGATCACCGCTTTTCCAGCCCCGAATGCCTGGCGCTGATCGCCGACAGCGTGGCGGAGGTCTGCCGGCTGAGCGAGGCGCAGGGATGATCGAGCCGGTCGTCTTCCTGCCCGGGCTGATGTGCGATGCGCGGGTTTTCCTGCCCCAGATCAGCGATCTTT
>JALWJU010000355.1 GCA_026997055.1 Paracoccaceae bacterium
CGGCGGGGGCGGCTTCGGGGGCGCTGGGGCTGGCCGAGGCGCTCAGCGACGCCCATGCGACCGGGCGCGCGGCCGGGCGCGCGGCGGGCGGCAGGGCGCATCGGCGGGCGGCGCCGAAAGCGGCACCGGAGCGCGAACAGCCGATCGAGCCGGTCTGGGTGATGCCGGCCGCGGCCGGCCCGGCGGCGCGGGCGAAGATGTGGCTCGACTTTCAGAACGACGTGAAGGTGAGCGATGTGGAACTTGCCGCGCGCGAGGGCTACGAGAGCGTCGAGCACACCAAGCGCTACACCACGCTCGGGATGGCGAACGATCAGGGAAAGCTCAGCAATATCAATGGCCTGGCGGTGCTTTCCGAGGCGCTGGACCAGCCGATCCCCGCAACCGGCACCACCACCTTTCGCCCGCCCTACACGCCGGTTGCCTTCGGCGCCATTGCCGGGGAGGCGGCGGGCGATCTGTTTCAGCCCCTGCGCGCCACCCCGATCCAGGACTGGCACGCGGAGAACGGCGCCGATTTCGAGCCGGTGGGCCAGTGGCGCCGGCCCTATTGCTACCGCCGCCTGGGCGAGAGCCGGGCGCAGGCGGTGGCGCGCGAGGTCACGAATACCCGCGCGCGGGTCGGCCTGCTGGATGCTTCGACCCTGGGCAAGCTGCTCATCAAGGGGCCGGATGCCGGGCGCTTCCTCGACATGCTCTATACCAATGCGATGTCCACCCTGCCCGTGGGCAAGTGCCGCTACGGGCTGATGTGCAACGAAAACGGCTTTCTGATGGATGACGGCGTGGTGGCGCGGCTCTCGGAGGACAGCTTTCTGTGTCACACCACCACCGGCGGGGCTGAGCGGATCCATGCGCATATGGAAGAGTGGCTGCAGACCGAATGGTGGGACTGGAAGGCATATGTGGCGAACCTCACCGAGCAATTCGCGCAGGTGGCGGTGGTCGGCCCGCGCGCGCGCGCGGTGCTGGAGCGGCTCGGCGGCGATATCGACCTGTCGAAAGAAGCGCTGCCCTTCATGCAGTGGCGCGCGGGGCGGCTGGGGGGCTTCGAGGTGCGCGTTTACCGGATCTCCTTTTCCGGCGAACTGAGCTTTGAAATCGCGGTCAGGGCCAGCGAGGGCCGGGCGCTGTGGCAGGCGCTGCTGGAAGCGGGCGCGGACGAGGGGATCATGGCCTATGGCACCGAGGCCTTGCATGTGATGCGGGCCGAAAAGGGCTTCATCATGATCGGCGACGAGACCGACGGCACCGTGACCCCGCAGGATCTGGGGCTCGACTGGGCGATTTCCAGGAAGAAGGCCGATTATATCGGCAAGCGGGCGCAGGCGCGCAAGGCGCTGTGCGACCCGGAGCGCTGGCGGCTGGTGGGGCTCGAGACGCTGGACGGCTCGGTCCTGCCCGAAGGCGCCTATGTGGTGGGCGCCGGGGGCAACGAGCACGGCCAGCGCTATACCTATGGCCGGGTGACCTCGACCTATCATTCGCCCACGCTCGGGCGCGGCATCGCCATGGCTCTGGTGGCGCGCGGCCCGGAGCGGATGGGCGAGATCGTCGATGTGGCGACGCTCGACGAGAAGCGCGAGGTGATCAAGGCGCGCATTGTCAGCCCGGTCTTTTACGACCCGGAGGGGGAGAGGCAGAATGTCTGAATCGGTGGACGGGGCGAAGGCGCTGGAAGCGGTGGGCGCGGCACAGGCAGCGCAGGCCGGGCCTCTCTCGGCGCTGCCGGGGGCGCGGTTCGAGGGCTATTGCACGGTGGAGGAAGCGGGGCTCTGCGGCATGGTCACCCTGCGCGCGGACCTGTCGCTGGCCAAGGTGGCCAGGGCCGTGAAGGCCGTGACCGGGGCTGAAATGCCGGCGCGGCTCAAGATCACTTCCGGGGGCAAGGGCCGCGCCGCCTGGATGAGCCCGGACGAGCTTTTGCTGTTCGTGGATTACGCCGAAGCGGGCGCGGCGGTGGCGCGGCTGGAGAGGGCGCTGGCGACCAGCCACGCGCTGGCGGTGGACGTGTCGGATGCGCGGGCGGTTTTCCGGCTGAGCGGTCCACGGGCGCGCGAGGTGCTGATGAAGCTCACCCCCGCCGATATCCGCCGCATGGCACCGGGCGAGTTTCGCCGCTCGCGGCTTGCGCAGGTGCCGGCGGCCTTTTGCATGGCCGACGAAAACGGCTTCGAAATCATCGCCTTCCGCTCGGTGGCCGGCTATGTGTTCGACCTCCTGAGCAATGCGGCGAAGCCCGGCGGCGAGGTGGGCTGGCCGCCTGCGAAATGACCGCCGCCATGCCCGCCACGGTTGAAACCCTCCCTCCCCCATGCTAGGCCGCAGCGGCAGAAAATACCTGCGAAAGGATGGGGTATGAAGATGTTTCGCGCAATCGGGGCGGCTGCGGCCGCGCTTTTTCTCGCCGCGCCGGCCATGGCGGTGCAATATCACTGCCGGCTGTCGGAGCATGGCAGCAGCAATTTCATCCCGCGCGAAGTGCTGGTGGATTACCGCCCCGGCGGCGAGGTGCGCATCATCGACCCGCTCATCCAGCATTACAAGGGCGCGCCGATTGCCGGGCGGGTGGCGGTGGACAATGGCCGCCGGGTCACCTTTTCGTGGTCGCTCAAGGGGCTGAAGGGGCGGACCAATACCGGCGGGGCGACGACTTTGCCGGGCATCTCCTACCGGCTGACGATCCAGAAGGGCTCGCTCGCGGCCACGATCAGCTCGGTGCTGGCGGGCTATGACAACCGCCCCAGCGGCAGCGGCAGCTGCCAGCGGCGCAACTGACCTCCGGGCGGGTGCCGGGATCGACGGGGGAGAACCAGGCGGAGCAACTGGGCGGAGTATCTGCGGGGCCTTGACCTTTTGCGCCGACAATGGGCATCTAGCCCGTGGAAATGCACGCATTCACGACGAACAGGAGGCCCGAAATGGCTTTTGAACTTCCCGATCTCCCCTATGCCCATGACGCGCTGGCCGATGGCGGCATGTCGAAGGAGACCCTCGAATACCACCACGACCTGCACCACAAGGCCTATGTGGACAACGGCAACAAGCTGATCGCCGGCACCGAATGGGAGGGAAAATCGCTCGAAGAGATCATCACCGGCACCTACCAGCCCGGCGCGGTGGCCCAGAGCGGCATCTTCAACAACGCTTCCCAGCACTGGAACCACTGCCAGTTCTGGGAGATGATGGGGCCGGGCAAATCCGCCATGCCGAGCGAGCTGGAAGCGGCGCTGAAGGACAGCTTCGGCTCGGTTGACAAGTTCAGGGAGGAGTTCATCGCCGCCGGGGTGGGCCAGTTCGGCTCCGGCTGGTGCTGGCTGGTCAAGGACACGGATGGCGGCCTCAAGGTCACCAAGACCGAAAACGGCGTCAACCCGCTCTGCTTCGGCCAGACCGCGCTTCTGGGTTGCGACGTGTGGGAGCATTCCTACTATATCGACTTCCGCAACAAGCGCCCGGCCTATCTGACCAATTTCCTCGACAATCTGGTGAACTGGGAAAACGTCGCCTCGCGCATGTAACGGCAAGGGAAATCCCGGCGCGTGCCGGCGCGTGCCGGCGCGTGCCGGCGCGTGTCGGCTCTGGCCGCGCGCGGGAGGGGCCGGACTTCCTGCGGGTGTTCGGGGCCTCCCCGAGCCTTCGGAGGCCGCCGCGTCCTTTGCCCGCCCCGGCC
>JALWJU010000356.1 GCA_026997055.1 Paracoccaceae bacterium
CAGCAGCTGGGGCTTCGCGGCCACGCTGGGCCGGGCGCTCAAGGAGGCCGGGCAGCGGGTGCATGTGGCGCCGCTTTCCGCCTTCGAGCCGGGGCGCTGGAAACGGGCCGAGCGGCTGATCGTGCTCAGCGCCACCTATGGCGACGGCGATGCCCCCGGCTCGGCCCGCGGCTTCGAGGCGCGGCTGGCGCGCCACGGGGCCGGCGCGCGCCCGCTGCCGGTGGCGGTGCTGGGCTTCGGCGACAGTCGCTATGCGCGCTTCTGCGGCTTTGCCGAAACGGTGCAGCGCGCCTTTGACGATCTCGGCTGGCCGCGCCTTTGCGACCTCGGGCGCATCGACCGCCAGTCGCCGCAGGAATTCGCCCGCTGGGGCCGCGAACTGGGCCGGTCCCTCGGCCTCGATCTGGCGCTGAACCACCAGCCGGACCTGCCGAAGACGCAGGAACTGACCCTTGTCGCGCGCCGCGACTACGGCCATGACCTGCAGGAACCCACCGCGATCCTGCGCTTCTCCCTGCCGCGCACGGGCCCGTGGCAGCGCCTGACGGGGCGCGGCTGGCCGCGCTTTTCCGCCGGCGATCTGCTGGGCATCCTGCCCGAGGGCGACAGGCTCGCGCGGTTCTATTCGCTGGCTTCGTCGAGCCGCGACGGCTTCGTCGAGATCTGCGTCAAGAAACACCCGGGCGGGCTGTGTTCGGGCCAGCTCCATGCGCTGAAGCCCGGCGACAGCGTGCAGGCCTTCATCCGCCCCAATCCCGCCTTCCGCCCGGCGCGCGGCCGCCCGGTGGTGCTGATCGGCGCCGGAACCGGGATCGGCCCGCTTGCCGGCTTCATCCGCGCCAATCGCCGCCGCTCGCCGATGCATCTTTACTTCGGCACCCGCCACCCCGAGGCCGACCTGCTCTATGACGATGCGCTCGAGCAGTGGCGCGGCAGCGGCCGCCTCGCCTCGCTGGCGGTGGCGTTTTCGCGGATCGGCGAGCGGCTCCACGTCCAGGACCTGCTGCGCCGCGACGGCGAACGCCTCGCGCAGATGGCCGCCGAGGGGGCGCAATTCCTGGTCTGCGGCGGGCGCGCCATGGCCGAAGGCGTGCAGGCCGCCCTGGCCGAAGCGCTGCGCCCGGCCGGCCTGTCACTGGAAACGCTCAAGGCGGAGGGGCGCTATGTCGAAGACGTCTATTGAACCCGGCGCGGGGGGCGAAACCCTGCGCCTTGCCGGCCCGACCATGGGCACAAGCTGGCAGGCGGAGCTGCGCCTGCCGGCGGGGGCCGACCCCGAGGCGATCCGCGCCGACCTCGCCCGCGCCGTCGAAACGGTCGATGCCCAGATGTCCACCTGGAAGCCCGACAGCGACCTGATGCGCCTGAACCGCGCGCCGGTTGGCAGCTGGGTGCCGGTCCCGCCCGAACTGTTCGAGGTGGTCCGGCTGGGGCTCGAGATCGGCGCGGCCTCGGGCGGGCTGTTCGATATCTGCCTGGGCGATCTGGTCTCCGCCTGGGGCTTCGGGCCGGCCGAACCCGACCGCGAGGCGATCACCGCCATGATCGGCGGCGCACGCCCCCCGGCCGCCGCGCTGCTCGAACTCGACCCCGTAACCCGCCGCATCCGCAAGAGCGCCCCGGCCGCGCTGGATCTCTGCGGCATCGCCAAGGGATATGCGCTCGACCTGATGGCGGCGGCGCTCGAGCGCCACGGCGCCGGCGACTGGCTGGTCAGCCTCGACGGCGACCTGCGCGCCCGCGGGCAGCGCGCTCCCGGCACCCCTTGGCTGGCCGCGCTGGAAACCCCGACCCGCGAGCGCCCCGGCGTGCATGGCTTCATCGAGATCGCCGACGCAGCGGTGGCGACATCGGGCGATTATCGCAACTGGATCGCCCTCGAGGACCGCGTGCTCTCTCACACGATGGACCGCCGCGCCGGGCTGCCCTGCCTGCACGAGCTTGCATCGGTCACCGTCATCGCCGCCAGCGGAGCGGCGGCCGATGCCTGGGCCACGGCGCTGCTCGTCGCCGGCCCCGAAGCCGGCCCCGAACTGGCCCGCGCACAGGGCATCAGGGCGATCTTCCTGCGCCGCGACCCCGATGGCGGCATATCCGAACTGAGCCTTGCCGACTGAGGCACGCAGCGTCGCCGCGGAATTCGAACCATTCGCCCATTATGCACCCTCCTCCCCCAGGCCAGCATGGGACAGGGAGCGGACCATCCGCCCGACATCAAAGGACCCCCCCAGCCCGTCGGGGAGTGCTATCGGGGCGCGCAAGCGGCCGGCTGATCGTCATCAGGGTGTAACCTTGCTCGGGACACTATCTACCAATGGCCATCTACCAATGGCCGAAAGCACGACCGCATCACGCACCACGCCGCTAGGTGTTGAGGTCCTGTTGACAAAAAGGACCTAGCCGGTGGCCGGCGGACCGTAAAGCGCGCTGCACCACAGGTCGTCCATGACACGGATCACCAGATCGGGGTCGGTCTCGGCGCCCGCGCCCTCGGCGCCGCGGTAGATATCGCGCAGCAGCGCATCCGACATGGCGATCACCCCGCGCACCCTGAGCAGGTGATAGTCATGCTGGCCGTCGCGCGGGTCCACATGGCCGCGCGCGATCAGGTCGCGCAGTACCCGCACCGCCCAGGCCTGGTTGAGATGCTCCAGCTGGCGCGCAAGGCCCGGGTCGTCCAGCATCAGCGTATCGCGCCCGCGCAACAGCCGGGCGTTGCGGCGCACCAGATGCACGAGAAAGCGGTTGACCCGGTGCACCGACCGGCGTGCCGCGAGCCCGGCGCCGCCGCGCGGGCGGTGGATGCGCACCAGCGCCCAGTAATAGCGCATCACCGCCGCGGCGATGTCGCTGCGTCGGCGGTAATACTGATAGAAGGTGCCGCGCGCCATGCCGGCCGCCTCGGTGATGCCTTCGACGGTCAGCGATTCGTATCCCTTGTCGGCGAGTTCGCGCGCCGCCGCTGCCACCAGCGCGGCCCGCGTGCGCACCCTTTTTCGCCGCCTGCGCAGCGCGCGGGCGCGCTCTTCGAGGATTTCGGCGACATCAAACCCTTCTTCTGAAAGGTTTTCTTCCGGTTCCGGTTTTTTGGCCAAGTTTTGCATGAGGGGAGATTGACCTGAGCGGTTTTTGATGTCAATGTCAGAAAACATACATAGTGTTAAAAAACGGACATGATGTCATATGTCGGGAAGCAGCGTCCATTTCGAGAATGTCACCAAGCGCTTCGGCGAAGTCGTCGCGCTGGCCGATTTCACGCTGGACGTGGCGCCGGGCGAATTCGTGACCCTGCTGGGGGCCAGCGGCTCGGGCAAATCGACCGCGCTCAACATCCTGGCGGGGTTTTGCGATGCCGGTTCGGGCACGGTCAGGATCGGCGCGCGCGACCTTGCCGGGGTGCCGCCCGAGGCGCGCAATGTGGGCATGGTGTTTCAGAATTTCGCGCTGTTTGCGCATATGACGGTGTTTGACAACGTGGCCTTTCCGCTGCGCATGCGCCGCCGCCCGGCGGGCGAAATCCGCCGGCTGGTGGGCGAGGCGCTGGAGATGGTGCATCTTGCGGACCTCGCCGGCCGGCGCCCTGCGGCGCTGTCGGGCGGGCAGCGCCAGCGCGTGGCCCTGGCGCGCGCGGTGGTGTTTTCGCC
>JALWJU010000357.1 GCA_026997055.1 Paracoccaceae bacterium
GCTCAGTACAGCCCGCCCGAGGAGAGCGAGCCGAAATCGGCGTTTTCGTCGTCGAGGATCACCACATCGCCATCGGCGGTGGTGGTGGCGGTGCCGGCCTGCGTGTCCACCTCGCCCCCCTGCCCGCTTTCGGGCAGGAACAGCGGCAGGTCCGAGCCCAGCGCGAAACCGCCGTCGAACATGACTCCGAAGACCGGCTCCTCGCCGTCGCGGAAGAATTCGCTGACCACGTTGTCGCCGGTGGCGTCATCGGGCAGGCGGGCGCCGGAGGTGCGGTCGATCTTGATGAAACGGCCGCCCTCGGGCACCTTGAACGGGCCGGAGCCGTATTTGGCCACGGCGACCTTCATGAATTCGTTGAATACGGGAGCGCAGAACCGGCCGCCCGAGCCACGCGGAATCGAGCGCGGGGTGTCGTAGCCCATGTAGCAGCCGGCGACGATATTCGAGGTGAAGCCGATGAACCACAGATCCCTGGCGTCGTTGGTGGTGCCGGTCTTGCCGGCGGTGGGCACGCCCAGGCTGACCCGGCCCGCGGCGGTGCCGCGCTCGACCACGCCGCGCATCATCGAGGTGAGCTGATAGGCGGTCACCGGATCCATGACCCGCTCGCGGTTGGTCCGGATGCGCGGGCCGTAACCGGGCGGCAGGGCGGGGTCGGCGCAATCGAGGCAGTCGCGCGCATCGTGGCGATAGACGGTCTTGCCGTAGCGGTCCTGCACCCGGTCCACCAGGGTGGGCTCGACCCGCTCGCCGCCATTGGCAAACATGGCGTAAGCGCTGACCATGCGAAAAAGCGTGGTCTCCGCAGCGCCGAGCGAATTGGCGAGATAAGGCTCGAGCCGGTCATAGACGCCGAAGCGCTCGGCATAGGCGGCGACCACATCCATGCCCACTTCCTGGGCCAGGCGCACGGTCATCAGGTTGCGCGACTGTTCGATGCCCACGCGCATGGGCACCGGGCCGTAGAAATCGTTGCTGGCATTCTTGGGCCGCCAGATGCCGTCGCCGGTCTCGACCTCGATCGGCGCGTCCAGGATGATGGTGGCCGGCGAGAAGCCGCTGTCGAGCGCGCTGGCATAGACGAAGGGCTTGAAGGAAGAGCCGGGCTGGCGGGTGGCCTGGGTGGCGCGGTTGAACACCGACTGCTGATAGCTGAAGCCCCCCTGCATGGCCAGCACCCGGCCGGTATTGACATCCATCGCCATGAAGGCGCCCTGAAGCTCGGGGATCTGGCGCAGGCTCCAGCGCACGAAGCTGCCGTCGCTGTCACGGGTAACGGCGCGCACATGGACCACCTCGCCGGGCTTCACCAGGTCGGAGGCCACGCGCGCCCTGCGCCCCTTGCTGCCGTCTTCGTTGAGCCGGCGCGCCCAGGTCACGTCCTTGGCCGGGATCCAGTGGCCGCCCTCCACCTCCTCGACGCCTTCGATGCCGATCCGCGCGTCCCTGTCGCTCACTTCCAGCACCACGGCGACATGCCAGCCGGCAATGTCACGCGGCATATCGACCTCTTTCAGCGCCGCGCGCCAGGCCTCTTCGCTGGCCATCTGCTCAGGCGCAAGCGTGATGCCGGTGGGCCGCCAGAGCCCCTGCGAGCGGTCGAATTCCTCAAGCCCCCGGCGCAGGGCCGCCGCCGCCCGCGCCTGAAGCTCCGGGTCCATGGTGGCGCGGATCGCCAGCCCGCCATTGAAGAATTCGTCCTCGCCGAAATTGCGGCTCAGCTGGCGGCGGATCTCGTCGGTGAAATAGTCGCGCGGCGGCAGCTGGCTGCGAAACGACGGGATGTCGCCGGTCTGCACGGTGCGGATCGGGGCGGCGCGGGCGGTTTCGTACTGCTCGCGGGTGAGGTAGCCGTTCTGATACATCTCGCGCAGCACATAGTTGCGCCGCTCCATCGCGCCCTCGTAATTCTGCGCCGGGTTGTACTTGTAGGGCGCCTTGGGGTGGATCGCCAGAAAGGCCGCCTCTTCGGGCGCAAGCTCGTCGAGCGTCTTGTTGAAATAGGACTGCGCCGCCGCCGTCACCCCGAAGGAGCGCACGCCGAGGTCGATCTCGTTGAGATAGAGGCCGAGGATCTGGTCCTTGGTGAGCGCCGCCTCCAGGCGCACGGCGAGGATCAGCTCCTTGATCTTGCGCTCGGCGCGCCGGTCCGAGCTTAACAGGAAGTTCTTCACCACCTGCTGGGTGATGGTCGAGGCCCCCCTGAGCCGGCCGCCCCGCGCCGCCTGGATCGCGGCGGCGGCGATGCCGCGCAGGTCATAGCCCTTGTGGTGGTAGAAATTCTTGTCCTCGGCCGAGATGAAGGCCCATTTCACCAGGTCGGGGATCTCCTCGGAGGGCGTGTAGAGGCGGCGTTCGCGGGCGAATTCGTCCATCAGCCGCCCCTCGCCGCTATAGATGCGGCTGATCACCGGGGGCGCGTAATTGACCAGCTGCTCATGGCTCGGCAGATCCCGGGCATAGGTCCAGAAGATGGACGCCAGGATCAGAAGCCCCATGAACACGGCCAGAACGATCCAGGAAAAGATCGCCCCGAAAAAACCTAGTATGAATCTGAGCACGCCTGCCCCCGCTACCTCGCCTGTCTCCATATAGGCGCTTGGCGTGGCGGGGTCAAAACATGGGCGCGGTTTTTTCGGCCAAATCGTGCCGCCCCGCCCGCGCCCGGTCCGGCGGCGCGCCTTGTCCGCACGCTCACGCGCAAGGCCGCATGCCTCCTTGCGCCCTGGTTCCCCCCTCATGCAATAACCGCCCGTGCCGCCCCGCCCGCTTGCACCCGGGCGCGCCTTGGGCCAGTGTCGCCGGAAATCAGCCACGCGAGGAAAGCCATGCGTTTCACCCTTCCCCAGCCCGCTCACGCCCCGGCCAGCCCGGCTGCCGCCGATGACAGCCTCGGCCCCCTGCCCGAATGGGACCTCTCCGATCTCTACCCCGCCCCCGACGCGCCCGAGATTGCCGCCGATCTCGACTGGCTGCGCGCCGCCTGCCTCGACTTCGCCGCCCGCTACGAGGGCAAGCTGGCCGGGCTTGACGCCGAGGGCATGCTTGTCTGCATTCAGGCGCATGAGAAGATCGAGAACAAGGCCGGGCGGATCATGTCTTACGCGGGCCTGCGCTACTACCAGCAGACCACCGATGCCCAGCGCGCGCAATTCTTGCAGAACTGCCAGGAGCAGATCACCGATTTCACCGCGCCGCTGGTGTTTTTCTCCCTTGAAATCAATCGCCTGGACGACGCCCTTCTGGAGGGCTGGATGGCGCAGAACGCCGATCTCGCCCGCTACAAGCCCGCCTTCGACCGCCTGCGCGCCATGCGCCCCTACCAGCTCTCGGACGAGCTCGAGCGCTTCCTGCACGACCAGTCCACCGTGGGCGCTGCGGCCTGGAACAAGCTCTTTGACGAGACCATCGCCGGGCTGACTTTCCAGATTGACGGCGAAGAGCTGAACCTCGAAGCCACCCTCAACCTGCTCACCGAAAAGGACCGCGCCCCGCGCGAGAAGGCCGCGCGCGAAGTGGCGCGCGTGCTGGGCGAGAACGTCAAGCTCTTTGCCCGCGTCCACAA
Organism: Paracoccaceae bacterium; assembly: GCA_026997055.1. GTDB lineage: Bacteria > Pseudomonadota > Alphaproteobacteria > Rhodobacterales > Rhodobacteraceae > JAAEUB01. The sequence continues at coordinate 3,569 of JALWJU010000357.1, forward strand.
CACGCTCGCCAAGGAAAAGGAGATCGAAGACCGCTGGCGGGGGATGCCCACGCCCCAGACCGCCC
>JALWJU010000358.1 GCA_026997055.1 Paracoccaceae bacterium
GCCACAGATCGTTGCCCCGCCCGAAGACCCCGCCGGAGCCACGCCCCTCGCCGCCTCCTGCCCGAAAAATCGGCAGGAGAGTTTTCATTGTGCAAAAAACCGCAACGATCCACCACCCGCACCGGCACAATCATGCATCAGGCCACAATTTACAGTTGTTATTTCCCGGTTTTCTCCCAACATTAACCATATGGGACGGAATCATGTGATTGACGAGTTGCTCGCGGACCTGGCCGGCCTGGCCCCCCTCGGCTATTATGTGGCCCTGCATATCCGTTTCGTCTCTCCCATGATGACCTTCCAGACCTACGATCAGGCCTGGACCGATCACTACACGCAAAACGCCTACGGGCTGCGCGACCCGCTGGTGGCATGGGGTATCTCGCGCACCGGCGCCTCGCGCTGGTCCGAAGTGGACCTGCCCGACCCGTTCGGCATCATGAAGGAGGCCCGGGATTTCGGCCTGAAATACGGCGTCATCGTCTCCTGCGGCCCGGTCACCTCGCGCACCATCGCCGGCGTGGCGCGCGGCGACCGTGAATTCACCGATCAGGAAATGGCCGCCATCTCCGGCGTGGTCCTGCGCCTGCACCACGAGACCGAACCGCCGGACAACCTGACCGACGCCGAAATAGAGGCGCTTCAGGTCATCGCCTCCGGCGAACGCTACGCACAGGGCGCCGCCTCCCTGGGCATTTCCGAAAGTGCGCTCAAGGCGCGTCTTGCCTCTGCCCGCAAGAAGCTCTTTGCCCGCACCACCGCTGAAGCGATTCAGCGCGCCAAGGATTACCGATTCCTATAGGAAACGGCGATCCGCTCCGCTGCCGCCCGCAACGGGCATCTGTCAACCACCTGGAGGGAAACATGCAGACCACCACACTTTCTTTCGAAAACATGCACAACCATGGCGAGCTTCTGGCCAACGTCTTTCGCGCCCGGCGCAAGAGCTTCATCGAACAGAACAAATGGGACCTCCCCGAAGCCATGGGCATGGAATACGACCAGTACGACACACCGGCCAGCCGCTGGGTGGCGGTGCATCACCTGGGCAAGGTCTATGCCGGCATCCGCCTCACCCCCACCACCGCACGCTGCGGCATCTACTCCTACATGATCCGCGACGCCCAGCGCGGCCTGCTCGACTCGATTCCCTCGAATCTGCTCTACGAAGAGGCCCCCGTGGCCCCGCATATCTGGGAATCGAGCCGCATCTTCGTCGATCACGACACCCCGGCCAGGATCCGCCGCACGGTGCACGCGCATCTGGTGATCGAGATGACCAAGGCCGCGCGCGACCTCGGCGCCACCCAGGTGCTGGGGCTGATCCCGGCCAACTGGCCGCGCTGGACGCGCCGCTGCGGGGTCGAGGCGGTGGCTGCAGGCCCCGTACTCGATATCGACGGGATCAAGAACCAGGTGGTCTCGATCGACCTCAGCGACAAGATGCACTGACAAATCCCGGGGCGGGGGTGTCAAACGCGGCTCCCGCCCGCTCTTGCCCCTTTGGGGCGCGCCCGGTCTGGCGGGGCCGCTTCGCGGCGATTGGAGGCCTCCGGCGGGGATATTTGTGCAAGAGGAAGAGGCGGGCACAAGTCAGACCTCTTCCTCTTGCCGAAAATATCCCGGGGGTTTGGGGGCTGGCCCCCAATCACGCGACGATCCTGTACGCCGAAGGCGTGTCCTTGCGATCAGTCCACCCAGTCGAACGGCCGGGTGAACTCGCCCAGGACCTTTTTCACCGCCTCGCGATCCACCTCGCCGGTGGCACGAAGCTGCGCGACCAGGCCCCGCTTCTTGTCCTCGACCACCTCGATCACCTCCGCCGCCAGTCCGGCCTCGACGAGGGCGGCATTGTAGACGCGGGTGATGGCCATCTTGCGCAGCGCCGGCTTGAACACCTTGCCCACCGCCGTTTTCGGCAGTTCGTCCAGCACTTCCACATGCTTGGGGATCGCCGCGCGCTCCTGGATCCTGTCCCTTGCCGCGGCCAGGAGCTCCTCCGGGCTCACACTGGCACCTTCGACCAGTTCCACATAGGCGCAGGGCAGTTCGCCGGCGAAGGCATCGGGCTGGCCGATCGCGCCGACGAAGGCGACCGCTTCGTGGCCGGCCAGCGCCTCTTCGATCTCGGCCGGGTCGATATTGTGGCCGCCGCGGATGATCAGGTCCTTTGCGCGGCCGGTGATCCAGAGGTAGCCGTCCGGATCGAGCCGGCCCAGGTCGCCGGTACGCAGGTAGCATCTGCCCTCGTGGTGGTGGTAGAGATCGGCATTCTTGTCGGCCTCGGTATAGGTATGGCCGCACCAGACCCCCGGATTGGAGACACAGATCTCGCCCACCTCGTCGGGGCCGCAGAGCTTGCTCACGTCGCCCGCGCCATCGCAGTGGAAGATCTTCACATCCGTATAGGGGAAGGGCACGCCGACCGAGCCGACCTTCTTTTCGCCGGTGGGCGGATTGACGGAGACGAGGCAGGTGGCCTCGGTCAGCCCGTAGCCTTCGCAGATCGTGACCCCGGTGGCCTCTTCGAAGCGTTTGTAAAGCTCGACCGGCAGTGGGGCCGAGCCGGAAAAGGCGGTCTTGAGGGTGGAGACATCGGCATCGACCGGGCGCTGCATCAGCGCGGCGATGGCGGTAGGCACGGTGATCACGAAGGAGACCTTCCAGCGCTCGATCAGCTTCCAGAAATTGTCGAACACCCCCTCGCCGCGATAGCCCGCGGGCGTCGGGAAGATCACATGCGCGCCCGCCGTCATCACCGCCATGAACACCACATGCACGGCAAAGACGTGAAACAGCGGCAGCGGGCAGATGATCACGTCATTCTCGTCAAACAGCAGGTTGGCGCCGAGCCAGCCGTTATAGACGATGCCGTTGACCTTGTGCTGGGCGACCTTGGGCATGCCGGTGGTGCCGCCGGTGTGGAAGTAGCAGCTCACGCGGTCCTCGGTGGTGTCGGCGAAGTCGAGGCTGGTATTCTGGCGCGCCATTTCGCGCACGAAATCCTTCACTTGCGCGTGGTGGCTGGCCTCGGTTTTCGGGCGCAGGAAGGGCACGAGCCAGCTCTTGGGCGGGGTGAGGTAGCGGTTCAGGTCCACTTCCAGCACCGTCTTGACATTGGGTGCGAGTTTCACCGCCTCGGCGGCGACCTGGGCGACATTGGTCTTGGGGAAGGATTTGAGCGTGACCAGCACCTTGGCCCCGGTCTCGCGCAGGATCGAGGCGATCTGCTCGGGCTCCAGAAGCGGGTTGATCGGATTGACGATCCCGGCCATCGCCCCGCCGATCAGCGCATAGAGGGTCTCGTTGCAATTGGGCAGCAGATAGGCGACCACGTCGCCCTCGCCCACGCCGAGGGAGCGAAACAGATTCGCCGCCTGCACGCTCTTTTCGTAGAACTGCCGCCAGGTGACGGTCTCGGCCTTGTCGGAAGGCCCCGAAGTGATCTGGAAGCTCACCGCCGGGCGGTCGCCGAAGCGGTCAACGGTGCGCTGTAGCAGCGCGTGGATGCTCTGCGGGTGGTCGCGCTCCTCCCACGGCTTTTCGGCTTCGATCGCATTGCGGTCGGCAATTGAACTGAACTGGTACATGTTTCCTCCCCTTTTCCACCCCTTTTCGCCCCTTTTC
>JALWJU010000359.1 GCA_026997055.1 Paracoccaceae bacterium
CCGCTGCAGGGCAAGAGGTTGAAAAGCTACCCGATCGACGAAGACACCCTGCTGGAATTCACCCCCGGCGAGCCGGCCACCGTCTCCTTTGCCCAGGAAACCCGCCGCGGCAACAATGGGCGGCGCCACACGGTCAGGATCGGCTTCGAGCGCATCCCCGACGGCGAGCGCGTCTATCGCCTGATCCGCGACATCCAGCGCCGGCACCGCCGCACGGAGGAGGGATGACATGACCACCCTGTTCACCAACGCCGTTCTGATCGACCCCGAGGCAGGCAGCGAGGCGCATGGCTGGCTGCTGGTCGAGGGCGGCCGCATCGCCGCGACCGGCGCCGCAGAGCCGCCGGAGGCGGGCGAGGTGATCGACTGCGCGGGCAAATGTCTGGCGCCGGGGATCGTGGATATCGGCGTCAAGGTCGGCGAGCCGGGCGAGCGGCACAAGGAGAGCTTTCGCACCGCCGGAGCCGCAGCGGCCGCCGGGGGCGTCACGACCATGGTGATGCGCCCGGATACCACGCCCGCCATCGACACGCCGGAAACCCTGGCATTCGCCAGCGCGCGGGCGCGCGAGGCGGCGCCGGTCAATGTCCACGCCATGGCCGCGCTCACCAAGGGGCGCGCCGGGGCAGAGATGGTCGAGATCGGCTTTCTGATGGATGCGGGCGCGGTGGCCTTCACCGATTGCGACCGGGTGGTGGCCGACACAAAGGTCTTTTCCCGCGCGCTCACCTATGCCGCGAGCCTCGGCGCGCTGGTCATGGCCCATCCGCAGGAGCCCGGCCTTTCGCGCGGGGCCTGCGTGACCTCGGGCAAGTTCGCCACCCTGCGCGGCCTGCCCGCGGTGTCGCCCGTGGCCGAGCGCATGGGGCTGGAGCGCGATCTGGCGCTCATCGAGGCCACCGGCGCGCGCTACCATGCCGACGCCCTTTCCACCGCCGCCGCCCTGCCCGCTCTGCGCCGCGCGCGCGAAGCCGGGCTCGATGTCAGCGCCGGGGTCAATATCCACCACCTGACGCTGAACGAATTCGACGTGGGCGATTACCGCACCTTCTTCAAGCTCAAGCCCCCCCTGCGCAGCGAGGACGACCGGCTGGCCATGGTCGAGGCCGTGGCCGAAGGGCTGATCGACGTGATCTGCTCCATGCACACGCCGCAGGACGAGGAAAGCAAGCGCCTGCCCTTCGAAGAGGCCGCCTCGGGCGCGGTGGGGCTGGAGACGCTCCTGCCCGCGGCAATGCGCCTCGTCCATGCCGGCGCGCTCGACCTGCCCACGCTCTGGCGGGCGCTGAGCCTGAACCCGGCGCGCCGCTTTGCCCTGCCCGGCGGCAGCCTCGCCCCGGGCGCGCCCGCCGACCTGGTGCTGTTCGACAAGGACGCGCCCTTCGTGCTCGACCGCTTCAAGCTGCGCTCCAAGTCCAAGAACACCCCCTTTGACGAAGCCCGGATGCAGGGAAGGGTGCTGGGCACCTGGGTGGCCGGACGGCGCGTATTCGGGGGCGAAGCACGGGGGAGCGCGGATGCTGCCTGAGATCACTACCCCCCCGGCGACCCTCGCGCTGGTGGCGCTGGGCGCCTACCTGCTGGGATCGGTGCCGTTCGGGATCGTCATGGCGCGGCTGTTCGGGCTCGGCGACCTGCGCGCCATCGGCTCGGGCAGTATCGGGGCCACCAACGTGCTGCGCACCGGCAGCAGGCTCGCGGCACTGCTGACGCTGATCGGAGACGCCGGCAAGGGGGGCTTTGCCGTGCTGCTGGCGCGTGCCTTCATCGGCGCCGATGCGGCCGAGCTGGCGGGGCTGGCGGCGGTGCTGGGCCATTGCTACCCGGTATTTTTGCGCTTTCGCGGCGGCAAGGGGGTGGCGACATGGTTCGGCACGCTCTGGGCGCTCTCCTGGCCGCTGGGGCTGGCGGTATCGGCGACCTGGCTCGCGGTGGTCGCCGTCACACGCATCTCCTCCACAGGGGGGCTCAGCGCCGCGGCGCTCTCGCTCCTCTGGGGTTGGTGGCTCGCCGCCGACGCCTCGCTCGCGCTCCTCGCCGCGCTGGCAGCGCTGATCTTCTGGCGCCACCGCTCCAACATCACCCGCCTGCTGGCCGGAGAAGAGCCGCGCATCGGACGGGCGCGCGGATAGTTTCCTGTTGGCAGGTGGCGAAATCCGCCGTTTAATCGACCCGCCCATGACGGAAAGGCCGAGAGATGACTTTCACCACTGCGATCAAGACCTGTTTCGGCAAATACGCCACCTTTTCCGGTCGCGCGCCGCGCTCCGAATACTGGTGGTTCGTGGTGTTCCTCTGGCTCGGCTCGATCCTGTCGAGCCTGGTCGATTCGGTGTTGTTCGGGACCGTCACCATGGGGCCGGGGACCTTCATGGCCTATTCCGATACGGCCTATCTGAGTGCCACTTTCAGCCTGGCGACGATCATTCCGACCCTGGCGGTGGCGGTGCGCAGGCTGCATGACACGGATCGGTCGGGCTGGTGGCTCCTGGTCGGGTTGATTCCGATGATCGGGATGATCGTGCTGATCGTGTTCTTTGCCACCGAGGGCACTCGCGGCGACAACAGATTCGGCCCCGATCCGCTAGCCGGGCATGGGGGGGCTGGCGGAGGCGAGGGCTTCAGCCCCAGCAACATCCCCGTGGTGCCGCGCCACTGAAGCGGCTCAGCGCCAGTCGAAAAAGCCCTCGCCCGCCTGTGCCAGCAGGTCGCGCGCCAGCGCCGCGCCCATGGCGGCCCCGTCGCTCACCGGGCCGCTGAGCGCGCCGGAAATGGCCTCGCTGCCATCGGTGCGCAGGATCTCGCCGCGCAGGCGCAGGGTGGAGCCGTCAAGCTCCGCCAGCCCCGCAATCGGCGTCTGGCAGGAGCCGTCGAGCGCGGCGAGAAAGGCCCGCTCGGCGGCAAGGCGCTGGCCGGTCTCCTCGTGGTGAATGGCCGCGAGCAGGGCGGCGGTGGCGCTGTCACTCGCGCGGTGCTCGATGCCGATCGCCCCCTGGGCCACGGCGGGCAGCATCTCGCCGGGGTCGATGGCGCTGCGCGGCACATCCTCCATCGACAGGCGGTTCAGCCCGGCCATGGCGAGAAAGGTCGCCTCGGCCACGCCCTCGCCAAGCTTCTTCAGCCGGGTCTGCACATTGCCGCGAAACTCGACCACCCTGAGATCGGGCCGCCGGTGCAGCAGTTGCGCGCGCCGTCGCAGGGAGGAGGTGCCCACCACCGCGCCTTCGGGCAGATCGGCGAGCCCGCCATGGCGGAGCGAAACAAAGGCATCGCGCACATCCTCGCGCGGCAGGTAAGTGGCCAGCACCAGGCCTTCGGGCTGGAGCACCGGCATGTCCTTCATCGAATGCACGGCAATGTCGATGGCGCCCGACAGAAGCGCCTCTTCGATCTCTTTCGTAAACAGCCCCTTGCCGCCAATCTCCTTCAGCGGGCGGTCCTGCACCCGGTCGCCGGTGGTCTTGATGACGATGATGCGAAAGGCCTCCTCGGGCAGGCCGAAGGCAGCCATGAGCCGGGCGCGCGTCTCATGCGCCTGGGCAAGGGCGAGGGGCGAGCCGCGGGTGCCGATCCTGAGCGGTCGGGCGGGGCTGGCCCGGGCGGTATCCCTGCCCCCCCTTAGCCG
>JALWJU010000360.1 GCA_026997055.1 Paracoccaceae bacterium
GGCGGGGCTGATGCAGGCGGAATACGTCATCGTCGGCTCCGGCTCGGCGGGCGCGGCGCTCGCCTATCGGCTGGCCGAGGCCGGGCGCTCGGTGATCGTGATCGAATACGGGGGCAGCGATGCCGGGCCGTTCATCCAGATGCCCGCCGCGCTCAGCTATCCGATGAACATGCGCCGCTACGACTGGGGCTTCACAAGCGAGCCCGAGCCGCATCTCGGGGGCCGGCGCATGGTGGTGCCGCGCGGCAAGGTGCTGGGCGGCTCGTCGAGCATCAACGGCATGGTCTATGTGCGCGGCCATGCGCGCGACTATGACCACTGGGCCGAGGCGGGCGCGGCGGGCTGGGCCTATGCCGACGTGGCGCCCTATTTCCGCCGCATGGAGCATTGGCACCCGGGCGGGCACGGGGGCGATCCCTCCTGGCGCGGGCGCGATGGTCCGCTGCATGTGACCCGGGGCCCGTGGCTCAATCCGCTGCACGCGGCCTTTGTCGAGGCCGGCCGGCAGGCGGGCTATCCGCTGACCGAGGATTACAACGGCTACCGGCAGGAGGGCTTCGGCCCGATGGACCGGACCATCTGGCGCGGGCGGCGCTGGTCGGTGGCCCATGCCTATCTGCGCCCGGCCCTGAAGCGGGCCAATTGCCGCCTGCTGCGCGGTCTTGCGCAGAGGGTGGTGTTCGAGGGCCGCCGCGCGGTGGGGGTGGAGGTGGCGCGCCGGGGCGGGCGCGTGGAAGTGGTGCGCGCGGCGCGCGAGGTGATCCTCTCGGCCTCGGCGATCAACTCGCCCAAGCTGCTGATGCTCTCGGGGATCGGCCCGGCCGCGCAGCTCGCCGAACACGGCATCGACGTGCTCGCCGACCGCCCCGGCGTGGGGCAGAACCTGCAGGACCATCTGGAAGTCTATATCCAGTATGCAAGCAGGCAGAAGATCACCCTCTACAAGCACTGGAACCTGTTCTCCAAGGCCCTGATCGGCGCCTGGTGGCTGCTGACGAGGCGGGGGCTTGGCGCGTCGAACCAGTTCGAGAGCGCGGGCTTCATCCGCTCGCGCGCCGGGGTCGAATACCCGGACATCCAGTATCACTTCCTGCCCATGGCGGTGCGCTATGACGGTCGGGCGGCGGCAGAGGGGCACGGCTTTCAGGCCCATGTGGGGCCGATGCGCAGCCCCTCGCGCGGGGCGGTAAGCCTGCGCTCGGCCGATCCGGGCGCGGCCCCGGTGATCCGCTTCAACTACATGAGCGAGGCGCAGGACTGGCAGGATTTCCGCGCCGCGATCCGCCTGACCCGGGAGATCTTCGCGCAAGCCGCCTTCGCGCCCTTCGTGGACCACGAGATCCAGCCCGGCGCCGGGGCGCAGAGCGACGAGGCGCTCGATGCCTTCATCCGCGACCACGCCGAGAGCGCCTTTCACCCCTGCGGCACCTGCCGGATGGGCACGCCGGATGACGTGCGCGCGGTGGTGGACCCCGAATGCCGGGTGATCGGGGTGGAGGGCTTGCGGGTCGTGGACAGCTCGATCTTTCCGCGCATCACCAACGGCAACCTCAACGCGCCCTCGATCATGGTCGGCGAAAAGGCCGCCGACCACATCCTCGCCCGCCCGCCCCTGCCGCGCGAGGAGCGCCAGCCCTGGATTCATCCGCACTGGCGCGAAAGGCAGCGCTGAGGCCGGTTTCGTATCCGGGCTTGATCCCGGTCAAGGCAAGGCCCGTGGCCGGGGATACTCTGCCGGGGCCGGAGGCGAGCGAGACGATAAGGAGCGTACCGGCAAGGACCGCAACAGGGAGGCGCGCATGTCCCACACCCCGCATGAACTGCACGAGGAATTTCCCGAATATGCCGAGCGAATGACGGCGCTGAAGGAAAGCGACGCGCATTTCGCCAGGCTGTTCGAGGAATATCACGAGGTGAACCGGGCGGTGCACCGGGCCGAGACCTTCATCGAGCCTACCGACCAGTTCCACGAGGAGGAATTGCGCAAGCGGCGGGCCCTGCTGAAAGACGAGCTCTACCGGATGCTGAAGGCCCGGTGATGCTGAAGGCCCGGTGAATCGCGCGCGGGCGGCCTCGCCGAATCGCGGGATTTCGCGGTCGCCCCGCCGTCATGGCCGCGCCCTGCGGGCTTCGCGCCCTGGCGGAGAGGGTCGCGGAAATCGTGCCCGCGGCGGGGATTTGCGGCATTCGTGCCGGGACGGATGCGCCGGGGCGCGGCGGTCTGTCCGGGTGCGGCCATGGTCGGCGCCGATTCCGGGCCATGCGGGCGGCTTGTGGTTCATGGGGCGGGGGCCTAACCTGCCTTCATGTTCGCCATTCGCCGACCGATCTGGATTCTCGCTTTTGTCGCCGTCCTGGCGGGGGGGGCTTTCGGCATCTGGCAATTCGCCTGGCGGGCGGCGCTCGGGCAGCTTGCCGCCAAGGCCGAAAGCGACCTGGAGCTGGCTTCGGACCGGCTGATCAGCCACCTGTTTCGCACCCGCGATCTGGTGGTGGTGCTGGCCGAACACCCGGTGCTGGTGGCGCGCCTCGAAGGGCGGGACGGGAGCGACGGGGCCGCCGGGGCCAATGCCCTGCTGCGCGAAGTGGCCGACAAGACCGGGGCCTCCATGCTGGCGCTTGTCGGCAGGTCCGGGCGCATCGTCGCCGCTTCCGATCCCGGTCTTGTCGGTCACGCGCTCGACCGCGGCAGCCAGCCGCTCCGGCGCGCGCTCAATGGCGCGCTGGGCACGGCCAGCCGGACCGGGATGCGCCCCGACGGGCAGGTGCGGCGGCTGTTTGCCTTTGCCGCGCCGGTCTTTCCCGCTCCCGGCCCGTCGCGCGGAGCGGTAATCGCCGAGGTGGATGTGTTTCGCTTCGAGCAGAACTGGCCGACCGGCCCGGCGGTGGTGTTCTTTACCGACGGGACGGGGCGGGTGATCGTCTCGAATCGTCCCGAGGTGGCGCTGCGCATCCGCGATGTGCCGGATTTTCTAGGTCATTCCGGCCGCCGGCTTGCCGGGCTCGACATCTGGACCCTCGATGCCGGACCCTACCTGCCCGCCGAGGCCCTGCACCTCAGCCGGGCGCTGCCGGTGATCGGGGTGAGCGCCGAGATCCTGGCTTCCACCGCCCCGGCCCGCCAGAGCGCCGGCCTGCAGGCGGCGGTGGCGGCGGCGCTGATGCTGGTCTTCGGGGCCTTTCTGTTTCTCGCCGCCGAGCGCCGGCGCACCCTGGCCGAGGCCAATGCGCAGCTTGAAGGCAGGGTCGCCGAGCGCACCGCGGCGCTGGTCGCGGCCAATGCCGAACTGACCCGCGAGATCGGCGAGCGGCGCGAGGCGGAAGCGGCGCTCAAGCAGGCCCAGGCCGACCTGGTGCAGGCCGGCAAGCTCAGCGCGCTGGGCCAGATGAGCGCCGGGATCAGCCACGAGCTCAATCAGCCGCTGATGGCGATCCGCTCGTTTGCCGAGAACGCCGCCCAGTTTCTCGCCCGCGGTGACAGCGAGCGCGCGGCGCAGAACCTCACCCGCATTTCCGATCTCGCCCGGCGCATGGGGCGGATCATCCAGAATCTGCGCGCCTTCGCGCGCAACGAGGCCGAGCCGGTGGGGCGGGTCGATCTGGTCCAGG
>JALWJU010000361.1:0-999 GCA_026997055.1 Paracoccaceae bacterium
GTCCAGCGCCGGCACCTCCTTGAGCAGCCCGTGCAGACGCCCGCCTGAGCGCCTGAGCGCCTTGACCATATCGCTCGCCGACAGGCGCGACCTGTCGGAAAGCCCGCTGTGATCGGCCAGTTTTGCATGGCGCATGGCGAGATTTCCCTTGAGCCAGTCATTCATCGCCGCGGCGGATTGCTTCAGCGTGGCCGGATTGCCGCCCCGGGCGCGGGTCGCGGCGAGGCCGATGGTTTCGGCGGTGAGGTTGGTCGAATATTTCAGCATCAGGCGTACGATGACGGCCAGTTCCGGGCTTTCATGCTCGGCGAGCACCGTCCCTTCCGGCGCCCGGCGGGCCTCCCGGACCTTTGGCAGAACGATACCATGGGCGCGCGCCAGCCACTGGAACACCTCGCCCGCATAGAGGTCGGGCCGGCGCACCGGCAGCCAGCGCCCGCCGCCATCGCCAAGGGCGGCACGCGAAACGGTCCAGCGGTCGGTAGCGCCGTCCTGCCGGTAGGTATAGACCGGGTTTGTCCGCTCCACCACCCGCATCTGCGCGATCGCCACTTCGGGGCGGTATTTCTCGCTGCGTGCATCGAGCGAAATGGCATACCCGGCCCCATTGCGCTTCCACTCGAAATAGACCCGGTTGAAATTCAGGTTCAGTCCCGAGACTGCCGGATTGTAGCCTGCCTGGTCGGGTTGGCCCGGGTCGATCGACCGCTGATAGGGCAGCGCCCCGGCCCAGACGAGGAAGCGGCCGGTGATCTCTCTGAGCCCAGAGGCCTTGAGCGCGCGGGCCATGTCGGCGAGCGCGTCGGTGTCGAGCATCGGGTCGCCCCCCCCCGCCAGCACCAGGTCGCCCCGGAGGCGGCCGCCCTCCAGCGGGCCGGTGGCGATCAGCCGGGTGGCGAAGCGGAAATCGGCCCCCAGCGTTTCCAGCGCATAGATGGCGGTGGCGATCTTGGCGACCGAGGCCGGGGGCATGGGCAGGAGCGGGTTCAGGCTTTCGAG
>JALWJU010000361.1:1009-3608 GCA_026997055.1 Paracoccaceae bacterium
AGCACCTCGCCGGTCGGCCCGGCGGCGACCACGTAGGCGACCTTGCCGCCCAGCTGGGCTTCGGCGATCAGGTCGGCGGGCAGGCTGGCGGGCGGGCCGGCGCCCGCAATCCCCGGCGCCCGCGGCACCGGGCGCGGCGAAGTCAGGGGTGCGCCGGCAAACGCGCGCGCCGCTGCCAGCGAGGACAGCCCCCCCAGTGACATCCCTTCCAGAAATGCGCGTCTCGAAATACCCCTCGTCATGGAAAAACCTTAACCATGTGCCCCATGCCGGGCAAGTAAGGCTTCCCTGACCTGTGGGGTCGGCAAGCCCCGATCCTGGAAAAAGAGCGTTTCCCCGGGCGTTTTCTCAAGCATTTGCCGGGCGTTTGCCGGCCGCCTCCCGCCACGGGCGTGCCGGAGGGGCTACCACTCGCCCCTGGCGCGAATGGCGCTGGAGGAATGCGCGCGCATCGGCAGGTTGACCAGGCACCAGGCCGGGGGATCGGCACGCGCCAGAAGCTGCGCCTCGCGCCCCCTCAGGCGCGCCCGCCGCATGACCCTGGCCGCCTTCGAATCCCGCGCCGCGCCGCGCGCCCCGGGGCGGGCCAGCACGCCGACCGGCACCCGGGCCATGATGCCGCGCCAGTCCTCCCAGCGGTGAAACTGCACGAGGTTGTCCGCCCCCATCAGCCAGACGAAGCGCACGCCCGGATAAAGCGCCTGCAGCCGGGCAATGGTCCGGGCCGTGTAGCGGGTGCCCAGGCGCGCCTCGATATCGGTGACGAGGATGCGCGGATGCTGCATCACCGCCCGCGCCCGCGCCAGCCGCTCGCCCATGGGCGCGGGGGGGCGCGCCTTCAGCGGATTGCCGGGGCTCACCAGCCACCAGACCCGATCCAGCCCAAAGCGCTTCAGCGCCTCGCGGCTGACATGCACATGCCCCGCATGGGCCGGATCGAACGACCCGCCCAGAAGCCCCACCACCTGCCCGGGGCGCGCATATGGAAGCGCGTGGCGCATGGTGGTATCCTCTACAGGACACGGCCCCATAGACGGAACCCCAAATGCACATCCATATCCCCGAGCCGGAAATCAGGCTGTATGAAGACGGCTTTGACGCCCACGACCTGCTGAACCGCGAGAAAGACGGCGAGCGCCTGTCCGAGCTCGTGGGCAGGATCGACGATCCGCTGGTCATCGCCCTCGATGGCGCCTGGGGCAGCGGCAAGACGGTCTTCCTGAAATGCTGGGTGGGCGAGCACCTCAAGCGCGAGGGCAATACCGATCTGCCGGTCTATTTCGACGCCTTCAGGCACGACTACATGGACGACCCGCTGATCTCGCTGGTAGGAGCGATCGGAGAACGGATCGAAAAGGACGAGAGCAAGGCCGCCAAGGCCTGGAAGGTTGTCAGGAAAAACGCTCCCTCCCTTGCGCGTATCGGCCTTGCCATGGCAACTTACGGCGCAACAGAAGTTGCCGGGAAGGTCGGTGACGCCCTGATCAACGCAACATCCAAGGAGTCAGAAAAGGCGATTGATGCTTTCTGGGCGCGCGAGCAAGGCCGCCGCGCAGCGATGCAGGAATTCCGCAATGCCCTCACCACGCTGACCGAACCGGACGAGCAGGGCACCCCCACGCGCAAACTGATCATCATCATCGACGAGCTCGACCGCTGCCGCCCGGACTACGCGCTGTCGCTGCTGGAAGTCATCAAGCACTTCTTCTCTGTCCCCGGCGTGCATTTCGTGCTGGGCGTCAACAAGGCGGCCCTCGAAGACATGGTTCGCGTGCGCTATGGCTCAGGCACACGGGCGGGCACCTATCTGGAAAAATTCATCTCGCTGGAGATACGCCTGCCCGATATCATCATCTCGGATCTAGGCCTCATACCAGACCACATGAACATCCCCGTTGCGCAGAAACTGTTCCGTGAACTGGCGGGTAATATGGAACTGCCCGCAAAGCTAACGGAACATGTAAGCAACTATCTGTCTTTCCGGGAAGGGCGGGAAGCCTACAATCTGAGATTCGCCAAAAGCCTGCTGCGCGACATTGCCCTGGCACCCGCAGGATTCGAGGACAAGTATCCTGCCTTTCAGATAGTCGCCGCCGGGCTGATCCTGCTGCGCCGTCTTGACCGCCAGCTTTTCCTTCGCGCACAGAAAGGCACCCTTGAGCTTAACGATGTCGATAAAGCACTCGCCATCTCCAACGTATCCGACCTAACCTCTTCAGATATAAAAGAATCCATAAACTGGCAGGTTCACCAAGCATGGGCCGTTTTTCTTAATCCTGACCTACTTGATGAAGCCAAGAAACGTAACATGAATTTTTCCGGCCACTTCCGTGACGTTTCTCACCGCCGCGCTTCCCTTCGCGAACTGGCCCATGATCTCGACCGATTCCACTTCCCTGAAGCTTCCTCCTGACCCAGCTCCCCCGCCACGCCCCTCGGCGAGCCGGTTCAAACCATCCCGCGCGCTGAAAACATGCCTCTGTTCAATATCTTAGAACATTGACGGACGGGGAAGGCGTGGTTGGGGCGCGGCGCCTACGGTTCTCCTTCTGAGCGGCCAGTCTTCAGGCAATAGGTGTCAATCCCGCCCGGCCTCCCC
>JALWJU010000362.1 GCA_026997055.1 Paracoccaceae bacterium
TGCGCCGGGCCGAACGCGCCATGCGCGGCGCCACCGAGGATCTGGCCGAGGGCGATCTTCCCGGCGCGCTCGACCGTCAGGCCGAGGCCATGGAGGCGCTGCGCGAGGGGATGCGTCAGCTCGACCGCGCCCTTGCCGAAACCGAGCAGAATCGCTCCGGCCAGCCCGGCGCGGAGGGAGGTCCTGGCGACAGGGCGCCCACCGACCCGCTCGGGCGCGGGTCCGACAGTCGCGGAGGCCTCGCCACCGAGGCGCCCTATCCGCAGGGTCCCGATGTCTATCGCCGCGCCGAAGAGCTGATGCAGGAGCTGCGCCGGCGCGCCGGCGAAAGCCAGCGCCCCGAGGGCGAGCGCGACTACCTGCGCCGCCTGCTGGACCGCTTCTGAGATGCGCCGCCCTCTGGCCGTCGCGCTGGCGCTGGCACTGGTCCTGCCGGCCAAGGCCGCCTGCAGCCAGGCCAGCGCCGCCCCCGACACCGGCCCGCCCGCGGCATTCACCTGGCGGGTCACGCTTGCGGGCCTTGCCCTAGGCACGCTGCGCTATGAGGCGCGTGCGACCGGCCCCGCCCTTGGGAGCGTCGTCAGCCAGACGCCTCTTGGTGTCTTTGACGGCAGTTTCAGTGCCGCCGCCGAGCATCGCGCCGATGGCAGCATCGCCTATGCTTCGGCCAGCCGCACCACGCGCAAGACGCGTGACATTTCCTTCGCGATCGACCCGGCAGGCCGGGTGCAGGGCGTGCAGCTCAGCCCGCCCGACCAGCGCACGCCCCTGTCGGCCGCCGCCCGCGTGCCCCGGGGCGTGATCGACCCGGCCAGCGCCTTTGCCCGCCTGGTCAGCCCGCCGGGCGGAGACTGCCCCGAGGGTTTTGCCCTCTATGACGGGCGAAGGGTGGTGCAGGTCAGCCTCACCGGCCGGCATCGCCGGGCCGGGCGCCTGGTCTGCCGGATGCGCTACGGCATCACCGCCGGGCCGGGCCACCTGTCGCCGCTCATGCTGGAGGAATTCCGCCTCGAAGTCGAATATGTCTCCGCTCCCGAGGCGAGCCTGATCCTCGACCGGCTGAAGCTGCGCGCGGGACTCTTCACCCTGCGTCTGGTCCCTGTCGGCATTCGGAATTCCCGGAAGGGGCGATTCTGATTCAAGGATGCAAAACGATCAGGAGGACGGCCCTGGCCCGGCGTGCCTGACCGCCGCCGGGCGGGCCGAGCCTATGCGGCGACGATCCGCCCCCCCTCGAGCTTCAGCATGCGGTCCATGCGCCTGGCAAGCCCGAGGTTGTGGGTGGCGATCAGGGCCGAGAGGCCCGAGGCGCGCACCAGGTCCATGAGCACCGAGAAGACGGTTTCGGAGGTGTCCGGGTCGAGATTGCCGGTGGGCTCGTCGGCGAGCAGCAGGGCGGGCGCGTTGGCCAGTGCGCGGCAGAAGGCAACCCGCTGCTGCTCGCCCCCCGAGAGTGCCGCCGGGCGGTGGCCGGCGCGCTCCGCCACGCCGACGCGCGCCAGCAGGTCGCGCGCACGCGCCCTTGCCTCGCGCGCGCCGGCGCCGGCTGCCAGCTGCGGCAGGACCACGTTTTCCAGCGCCGAGAATTCCGGCAGCAGGTGGTGGAACTGGTAGATGAAGCCCACATGCTCGCGCCGGATCGCGGTGCGGTCGCGCTCGCCGAGCGCGCCGGTATCGCGGCCCTGGATCAGCACCTTGCCGCTGTCGGGCACGTCCAGCAGCCCGGCAATGTGCAGCAGCGTGGACTTGCCGGCGCCGGAGGGGGCGACCAGCGCCACGACCTCGCCCTTGGCGAGCGTCAGGGAAGCGTCTTGCAGCACGGTGATTTCTGAGGGCTGGCCGTGGTTGTAGCCCTTGCGGATGGCCTCGAGCCTGAGCACTTCTTCACTCATAGCGCAAGGCCTCCACCGGGTTCATCCGCGCCGCGCGCCGGGCCGGCAGGATGGTGACGACGAAGCTGAGGAACAGCGACAGGCCGACCGCCGAAGCCACGTCTCCCGCCTCGAGCTTCGCCGGCAGGCGGTAGATGCCGCGCACGCTCGGATCCCACACCCCGCCGCCGGCGATGTAATCGACCAAGGCGAAGATCTGGTCGATATAGATCGCGAACAGGCAGCCGACGATCACGCCGAGAAGCGTGCCCACCAGCCCGGTCAGCGCCCCGCAGAGGAAGAAGATCCTCAGCACCGAGCCCTCGGTCAGCCCCATGGTGCGCAGGATACCGATATCGCGGCCCTTGTTCTTGACCAGCATGATCAGGCCCGAGATGATGTTCATCGAGGCGATCAGCACCAGGATGGAGAGGATCACGAACATCACGTTATCCTCCATGTCGAGCGCGCGCAGGAAGGCCCCGGAGCGGTCGCGCCAGGTCCAGGCGGTGGTGCCGGGGCCGGCGGCTTCGCGGATCGCCGGGGTGAGCGCGTCGATCGCCTCGGGGTCTTCCACCATCACCTCGATCTCGTCGGCAAGGCCCTCGCGGTCGAAAAAGCGCTGCGCTTCCTCGAAGGGCAGATAGACGCGGGTGCGGTCGATATCGTAACGCCCGGCGGTGAAGATATAGGTGACCTCATAGGCATTGACGCGCGGGCTGGTGCCGAAGGCGGTCTTGACCCCGTTGGGCGAGATGATCTTGATCCGGTCGCCCACATAGACCCCAAGCTCGCGCGCCACGCCCGAGCCGATGGCAATGCCGCGGGGAAAGGCCGCAAGGCTGCCCTGCTGCGCCTCCGGGTGGGCGATGCGCGGGATCGCGGCAAGGTCGTCCGCGCGGATGCCGAATACCTCGACCCCGGCATTGGCGCGCCCCCGGTTGGCCATGACCTGCCCCTTGACGAGCGGGGCTGCGCGCACCACCCCCGGCACGGCGGCAATGCGCGCGGCCATGGCCTCGTAATCGGCGATGGCGCGACTGGTGCGTCCGGTCTCGGTGACGGTGACCGGCGCGTAGATGGTGACATGAGAATTGGCGCCGAGGATGGTATCCACGAATTCCTCGCGAAAGCCGGTGCGCACCGCCAGCGTGATGATCAGCGCCGCGACGGCGAGCATGATGCCGATCAGCGATATCCATGTCATCACGCTGATGCCGCCCTCGGCGCGGCGCGCGCGCAGGTAGCGCCAGGCGATCATCCACTCGAAGGCGGCAAAGGGTCTCGTGCTGCGGGCCAAGGGCTGCTCCGGATTTTCGGGAAATGTGGGCCGTGGCACGGCGAAGGTCAAGGCGGACGGCCGGGTTCTGCCAGGTGGCTCCTGGCGGGCAGGACGATTTTCCGCAAAAGCGGTCCCGGCTACGGGTTGCGAACTGCGCCCGGGGTCTGCCCCGGAGGGATGCCGCGATTCCGCCGGAGATACGGGCAGATACCGGCAGATACCGGCAGATACGGGCGGAAAACCCCCACAGCCAGGCTGCGGGGGTCGTGTTTTCAGCGTTTGCGACGGTTTATATCAGCTTACATCAGCCCTTCGCGCTGCGCCTTCTTCCGAGCCAGCTTGCGCGCCCGGCGGATCGCCTCCGCCTTCTGACGCGCCTTCTTCTCGGAGGGCTTTTCGTAATGCTGCCGAAGCTTCATTTCGCGAAACACACCCTCGCGCTGCAGCT
>JALWJU010000363.1 GCA_026997055.1 Paracoccaceae bacterium
GCCGAGCGGGTTGTCGGGGGTGATGAACTGCGCATCCGCCTGGCGGAAGAACTCGACCGCGAAGCGCGCCAGCCCGTAGCCTGCGAAAAACAGCCCGGTCAGCATCCCCGGCCGCCTGAGCCAGCCGCGCCGCCATGCCAGCACCAGCAGGATCGTGCCCAGAAGCGCGCCTTCGAGCAGGGCTTCGTAGATCTGGCTCGGATGGCGCGCGCACAGCCCCGCCACGCCGGGGCAGTCCTGGGCCGCCTCGCCCGGAAAGATCACCCCCCAGGGCAGGTCGGTGGGCCGGCCCCAGAGCTCGTTATTGATGAAATTGGCGATCCGCACGAGGAATATCGCCGGCGTCGCCCCCAGCGCCAGAAGATCGGCGATCGAAGCCGTGGGCAGGCCGTGGCGGCGCGAATAGAGCCACACCGCCAGCACCACCCCGAGAAAGCCGCCGTGAAAGGACATCCCCCCGCTCCAGATCTGCACGATCTCGCCCGGATTGGCCAGGTAATAGCCCGGCTGGTAAAAGAGCACGAAGCCCAGCCGCCCGCCCAGGATCACCCCGAGCACGATCCAGGTCACCAGGTCTTCGAGCTGGCGCGGGCTCATCGGCGCCGCCCCTTCGCGCCACAGCCGCGCGGTGGCGATCGCCCGGCGGATGATCCACCAGCCGATGAGTATCCCCACGATATAGGCCAGCGCGTACCAGCGCAGGGCCAGGTGCAGGCCAAAGACGTCGATGGCGAAGATCTCGGGGTCGATATCGGGAAAGGGGATGCCCGTGCTCATTTGCGTGCTCATGCCCCTTTCGACCCCGGCCCGAGCGGGAAGTCAACCTTGTGCTTTTGGCATATGCGGCCCATATAAGCGGTCAGCCGCCGGCCTCCGGCCGGTGCAAGCCCGTGAGGAGACCGACATGCAACCACGCAACAAGGTGCTGGATGACCTGTCCCAGATGATGACGAACGCCATGGGCGTGGCTCAGGGCGCCCGGGAAGAGGCGCAGACGGTGATGAAGAGCTGGCTGGACCGCTGGCTGGCCGATCGCGATCTTGTTACCCGCGAAGAGTTCGAAGCGGTGCGCCTGATGGCGCAGAAGGCCCGCGAAGAGAACGAATCGCTGAAGGCCCGTCTGGAGGCGCTGGAGAAGGAGCGCGGATGATCGCGTGATCGCGTGATCGCGGGTGGTTGCGGGGGGATCGGTCGGCGGATATGCGCATCTGCCTGCGATCTGCCCGTGAGGGGAGGCGGTTTTCGCGCAGAATCGCCCCGCCGGTCAGGGCGTGCTCCCGGCGAGACCTGATCCTGTCCGGGCGGAGCGGTCGGGCGGGTTATTTCAGAATCGGCGGCTTGTCGGGATCCGCGCCCGGCGGTGCGCGGCGCGCCGGGCGCGCCGGGATGGTCGGGGCTGACGGTCGGGGCAGGGGGATTTCCCGGCCCGTGGCGGCAAGCTCGGCTTCGGGGCCGGAGCCGGGAGAGACGAACAGGGTGGTCAGGGTCGTGCCTGCCCCGGAGAAGGTCAGCGCCTCCTGCGCGGCATGGGCAAGCCGGTCGCGGCTCTCTTTCGGGATGCCGGACAGGCCGAGCAGGGGGCCGGTGCTGCCATCGGCAAATTCGGCGCAGGCCAGCCAGGCGCGGCCTCCGAGAGCGCCGGCCGAAGCGAGCTTTTCGCGCAGGGCCGGCAGCAGCGCCCTTGCCCCGGCATCCGCGGGCAGGATGCTCCGGATCGCGCCCTGCGTCTGCACGGGAGTTTGGGCCAGGGCCCGGGTGAGCCAGCCCATCGCCTCGGCGGGGATCAGGATCGAGCTGGGCGCGACCCCCAGATTCAGCCCCAGGCCGATCTTCTGCTCCGCCAGCATCCCGGCAATCGCGCGCCCCGGCAGCGCCGCATAGGGGACGGGGGCCTTGGCGAAATCGCTCAGGCGCTCCTCGCGGTCGAAGACCAGCGCGAAGCGCTCGCCCTCGAGGTCGAGGATTTCCGGGCTGATGGCGCCCGGCCCGGCCGGCTCGTCGCTCAGCAGCACGAACAGCTCCGCATCGGCCAGCGCACCGTAGAAGGCCAGCCGCGCGGCGTCGTCCTCGAGGTCGGCCTGCATGGCGGCATGGGCGGCGTCGAGCCTTGTTTCGCTCATTTCAGCACCTCCTTGATGCGGGCGCGCAGGGCGGGCAGGAGCTCGGCTGCGAACCAGGGGTTTTTCCTCAGCCATGCGGTATTGCGCCAGGAAGGATGCGGCAAGGGGAAAAGCGCGGGCGCGTGGTCGCGCCAGGCGGCGACGGTCTCGGTGACGCCGGCGCGCCTCCCCAGGTGCCATTTCTGCGCGTGGCCGCCCACCAGCAGGGTGAGCGGCGCCGCGCCGAGGAAGGCATCGACCCGCGCCGCCCAGGTGCGGGCGCATTGGGGCGGCGGCGGCAGGTCGGCGCCGCGCGCGTCATAGCCGGGAAAGCAGAAGGCCATGGGGGTGATCGCCAGCTTGCGGCGGTCGTAGAAGGCTTCGCGGTCGAGCCCCATCCATTCGCGCAGGCGCTCGCCGGAAGGATCGTCGAAGGGCCGGCCCGATTCGTGCACCCGCGCGCCGGGCGCCTGGCCGATCAGGCGGATCGGCGCGCCTTGCTCGAACCATACCACCGGGCGCGGCGCATGGGCGGTGGCGGTGGCGGCAAAGCGGTCGGCGCACAGGCGGCAGGCGGCGATTTCGGCGCGCGGGTCCATCGCTCAGGCCAGATAGACCACGACCAGCATGACGCCGAGGATGATCGCCAGCCACTCGACCATCGAGCCCGTGGGCCAGACATGGGCCAGCCGCCCCTCGGGGCCGGAGCGCGCGCGGATAAAGCCCATCGCCGCCGCGCGCAGGGCACCGACCGCCGCCGCGCCCGCGCCCCAGATGGCGCGCACCAGGGCCGCGGCCGCGCCCAGCACCGCCGGCGCGGCGCGGCGATAGAGCCAGTCGCTGTCCAGAAGCGTGCCGCGCTTCTCTCCGGGATGCAGGCCGAAGCGCATGGCCAGGGCAAAGGCCACGACCCCGAACAGCAGAAGCTGCATCTGCCCGACCACATGATAGCCGCTATAGGGGTGATATTCGACCGGATAGGGCAGCAGGGCATAGAGCAGCCCCGGCGCCAGCCCGATCGCGATGCACATCGCCGCGGTCAGCCCCATCGCCAGCAGCATGTGGCGCGGCGCCTCGGCCGGGCGCCTGCCGCTGTCATGGGCGAAGAAGATGAAATAGGGGATCTTGATGCCCGAATGGCTGAGCACCGCCGCCGAGGCAAAGACCAGCGCGCCCCAGACCGGCCACAGATGCGCGTCGCTGGCCGCCGACAGCACCATCGACTTGGTGACGAAGCCCGAAAACAGCGGCACGCCCGAAATCGACACCGCGCCGATGACGGCCAGGATCGCGGTCAGCGGCATGGTGCGGTAGAGCCCGCCCAGCTCGGTCGCCCTGGCGGTGCCGGTGCGGTAAAGCACCGCCCCCACCGACATGAACAGCAGCGCCTTGTAGAGAATATGCGCGAAGGCATGCGCGGCGGTGCCGTTGAGCGCCATTTCGCTGCCGATGCCGATCCCCACCACCATGAAGCCCAGCTGGTTGTTGAGGCTGTAGGCGAGCACCCGGCGCATGTCGTTCTCGACCTCGGCGAAGAATACCGGAAACACGGTCATCACCGCGCCGATCCAGATGAGTATCTCGGTGCCGGCAAAGCCGCGCGCCAGCGCGTAGATCGCCAGCTTGGTGGTAAAGGCCGACAGGATCACCGTGCCGGTGACCGTGGCCGCCGGGTAGGCGTCCTGCAGCCAGTTGTGCAGGAGCGGAAAGGCGGCCTTGATCCCGAAGGCGAGGAAAATGAGCCAGGTGGCCGGCGAGCCCAGCCTCATCAGGGTGAAGTCGAGGCTGCCGGTCTCGCGCCAGTAGAGCGCCGCGCCGGCCAGCAGCAGCACCCCGGACAGCACCTGCACGACCAGGTAGCGCATCCCGGTGTGAAAGGCGCCTTCGGTGCGCCGCGCCCAGATCAGAAAGACCGAGGCGATCGCCGTGCCCTCCCACCACAGAAACAGCGTGATCAGGTCGCCGGCAAAGACCGCCCCGATCGCCGCCCCGGCATAGACCAGCGCCGCCACCTGCTGCACCCGGTCGCGCAGATGCCAGGCATAGAGGTTGCCCAGCACCGCGATCAGGGTGAAGATCAGCGCGAAGATGCGGCTGAGCCGGTCCACCCGCATCAGTTCCAGCTCCAGCCCCATCAGGGCGAGCGGCATCAGCCGGCCCTCGGGCAGGGTCCAGACCTGCCAGGCCGCCAGCGCCGGCAGGCCGACCAGCAGGGGCGGGCGCAGGCGCGCCGGCAGCACCGCCGCCAGCAGCGCGCCCGGCAGGAACAGGAAGGCGGTGGGCAGGGCGGAAAGGGCCGAAAGGGCAGGCAGGGTGTCAGGGCTCACGGTCGCGCACCTCCAGCTGATCGGCGGGGTATTGCTCCGCATTGACGGCGCTGCGGCCGTAATAATCCTCCTGCCGCCCGAGCAGGGCGCGCAGCAGCCGGGCGACGATGAGGACCGTGCTCAGGCTGACGAAACCGGCCAGCGCGTAGAAGCCGCCGAAGCTCTCGAGCGGCGCCTTGGCATGCATGTCGATGGCGAAACCGGCGCCCAGCGCCAGCGCGGCACCGGCGGCGAGCGCCTTGAGGAAGTGCCTTTCGACGAGGCCCAGCAGGCGGGCGAGGGGGGGCAGGTTCTCGCTCATGGCGCAACCTCCGCGATGGGGGCGAGGAAATCGGTGAGCGCACCGGCGCAGAAGAACAGCACGACGCAGAGCAGCGCGGTGAAGGCCGGCGGCCCCCAGACCAGCGGGCCCGCCTCGCTCCACTCCCGCGGCGTGTCCTCGGCCGGGGGCAGGAAGAAGGCCCGCCCGACGATGGACAGCAGATAGGCGATGTTCAGCAGCGAGGACAGCATCAGGACGCCGATGATGACCCACTCTCCGGTATCGGCGGCGGCGAGAATCAGCAGCCACTTGGACCAGGAGCCCGCCAGCGGCGGCAGGCCGATGATCGAGAGCGCGCCCACGAAAAAGGCCGCGAAGCTCACCGGCAGGGCGCGCCCGAGTCCGTCGAACTGGCTGATCTCGGTGCGGTGCGTGGCCACATAGATCGAGCCCGCGGCCATGAACAGCGTGATCTTGCCCACCGCATGGGTGGCGATATGCAGGCCGCCCCCGAGCACGCCCATCGAGGTCGCCAGCGCCATGCCAAGGGTGATATAGGCAAGCTGGCTGACGGTCGAATAGGCGAGCCTTCGCTTGAGATTGTCCTGCCGCATGGCGATCACGCTGGCGGCGATGATCGTGTATGCCGCAAGCCACATCAGCCAGGTGGAAGCGCCGGTCTCGGCCAGGAAATCGGTGCCGAAGATGTAGATGCCGACCTTGAGCATGGTAAAGACCCCGGCCTTGACCACCGCCACCGCATGAAGCAGCGCCGAGACCGGCGTCGGCGCCACCATCGCCGCCGGCAGCCAGCGGTGAAACGGCATCAAGGCCGCCTTGCCGATCCCGAACGCATAGAGCCCCAGCAGCACCGGCACCAGGCTGGCCGACACCCGGTCGCGCAGGATCCCGCCCGGGGCGAAGTCGAGCGTGCCGGTGGCCGTGTAGGTCCAGACCACGGCGACCAGGAACAGCCCGATCGAGGTGCCCATGAGGATGCCCAGATAGGTTTTCGCGCCCTTGAGCGCCTCCGCCGTGCCCTTGTGGGCCACCAGCGAGAAGGTCGAGAGCGTGAGAAGCTCGTAGAACAGAAACAGCGTGAACAGATTGGCGGCAAAGGCCAGCCCCATGGTGCTGGCAATGGCGAGGCTGAAGGCGGCGAAGAAGCGGGCATGGCCCTTCTCGCCATTGCCGCGCATGTAGCCCACGCCGTAGATGTGGGTGACGATCCACAGCCCCGAGGCGATGAGCGCGAACATCAGCCCCAGCGGCTCGATGGCAAAGGCGATGTCGAGCCCCGGCATGACGGTGAGCGCGTGCATGGGCGCGCTCGCCTCGCCGCCCGTCCGGCCCAGGATCGCCAGCGCCGTGGCAAAGGTGGCGATCGCCGCCAGCAGGGTGAGGCTGTCGCGCAGGTTGTTCTGGCGCCTGAGCAGCGGATTCGCCACGGCTGCCGCCAGCGGGATGGCCATGGTCAGGCCTGTGAGGGTCGCAAGTTCCATCAATGCCCCGCCCCGCCCGAAATCAGCAGCTGCGAAGCGCCGCTCATCAGTGCCTCGGCCGCGGTGCCGGCCGCGCCCACGGTCCACTCGGCCGAGAGGCCGAACCAGATCGTCGAAAGCGCCATGATCCAGATCGGCACCAGCATGGTGAGCGGGGCTTCGCGCCGGTCCACGTCCTCGCGCGGCGCGCGCAGATAGGCCGTCTCGATTCCCTTCCAGACATAGACCACCGCCAGCAGCGAAGAGGCGACCACCAGCAGCGCCATCCACCACCAGCCCTTTTCCAGCGCCCCCTGCACCAGCAGCCACTTGGAGACGAACCCGGCCGTGCCCGGCACCCCGATCAGGCTGAGCCCGCCGATGACGCCCGCCGCCGAGGTCCAGGGCATGACGCGGCCGATCCCCTCGATATCGCGGTAGAAGGCCCCGCCCGCGCGCAGCACATAGGCGCCGATCACCATGAACAGGGTCGCCTTGGTAATGGCGTGGTTGAACAGATGCACGATGGCGCCGGTGAGCGCGGTCTGGCTCAGCATGGCGATGCCCAGCAGCATGTAGCCGATCTGGGCGATGGAGCTGTAGGCGAGCATCTTCTTGAAATTGACCTGAAAGATGGCGATGAAACTGGCCGCGAACATGGCCAGCAGCGCCAGCGGCAGGATCACCCAGGTAAGCTCGGCGGCTTCAAAGGTGTACTGGGGGCCGAATACCGTGAACAGGAAGCGAAGCAGCACATAGACCGCGACCTTGGTCGCGGTGGCGGCGAGAAAGGCGCTCACGGCGCTCGGCGCATAGGTATAGGCGCCCGGCAGCCACAGATGCAGCGGGTACATGGCGACCTTGAGCCCCATGCCGACGATGATGAAGGCAAAGCCCGCATGGATGGTGCGGTTGCCCGGCTGCTGGGCGATGAGCTGGGCGAGGTCGGCCATGTTCAGCGTGCCGGTGGACATGTAGAGAAAGCCGATCCCGATGACAAAGAAGGTCGCCCCGGTCGTGCCCATCAGGAGGTAGTTGAAGGCCGTGGTCAGCGCGCGCTTGTCGCGATAGGCGCCCATGGCCACCAGCACATAGGTCGCGAGCGAGGAAATCTCGAGAAAGACGAACAGGTTGAACGCATCGCCCGTAGCGGCCACGCCCAGCAGCCCGGCGAGGGCGAGCAGGAACAGGGCGTGAAACAGCACATGCTGGCGCGCGGGGATCTCGGCGGCGATGGACGTGCGCGCATAGGGCAGGATCGCCACCGCGATGGCGGAGACGATCACCATGACGAAGGCATTGGCCGCGTCGATCCGGTATTCGATGCCGAGCGGCGGCGCCCAGCCGCCGATATGGTAGCTGATCGCATCCCCCCCCAGCACCCCGGACAGCAGGCTCAGCGCGGCGGCGAGCGAGAAAAACGCGGCGGCGAAGGTGATCGGCCAGGCCAGCCGGCGCGCGCCCAGCAGCACCACCAGCGGCGCTGCCAGGAACGGCACCAGCACCACCAGCACCGGCAGGTGGTCGGCAAGCCCCAGCGCCCTTTCGGCCGCCGTCGCGGTCTCGACGACTCCGGCGGCGTGGCCGGCCAGCGCGTCGCCCGCAACCTGGCCGCTCATTTCCCGGCCTCCCCGAAGACTTCGCCATACTGGCGCCGCTCGCGGGCGGAGATCTCCTGCTCGGCCTCCCAGATGTCCTGCTCCTCGATCGTGTCGTATTCCTCGCGGATGCGCACGATCAGCGCCAGTGCCAGCGAGGTGGTGGCGATGCCCACGACGATGGCGGTCAGCATCAGCACATGCGGCAGCGGATTGGTATAGGTGATGGCCGGGTCGATTTCGCCGTCAAGCGGGAAGATCGGCGCGGTGCCGCCCTCGACCTTGCCCATGGAGATGTAGAGCATGATCACCGCCGACTGGAAAATGTTCAGCCCGATGATCTTTTTCACGAAGTTGCCCCTGGCCACGACGATGTAGAGGCCGGTCATCATCAGCGTGACGAAGAGCCAGTAATTGGCGTGGCCGACGAGGTATTCCCAGTTAGCGCCCTGCATCATCGCTCCTTACCACTCCTCGTCGCCGATCACCGGCGTGCGCCCGACGAAGGCGTAGTAGATCGACAGCATCACCGCGGTCACGGTAATGCCCACGCCGCCTTCGACCAGCAGGATGCCCAGTTCCTGGCCGTGCTCGGGGTGATGCGGGGCAAGCGCGGTATAGTCGAGGAAATTGTAGCCCGTCAGCAGGGAGAACACCCCGGTGCCCGCGTAAAGCAGCAGCCCCAGCGCCATGGCCCGGTGCACCAGCCAGGGCGGCATGACCTGCTGCACGGTCTCGACCGAAAAGACCAGCCCGTAGAGGATGAATGCCACCGCCAGGATCACCCCGGCCTGAAAGCCGCCGCCGGGCGAATAATCGCCGTGAAACTGCACATAGAAGGCAAACAGCATGATGGTGCCGGCAAGGATCTTGGTGATGACCCTCAGGATCAGGTGGTGGCGCATCAGCTTTCCTCCTCCTCGCCGTCCCTGCGCCGCCGCCGGCGGGCCAGGGTCGCGAGCAGCGCCACCACGCCGATCCCGGCGGTAAACACCACCGCGGTCTCGCCCAGCGTGTCATAGCCGCGATAGCTGGCGAGAATCGCGGTGACGATATTGGGCACGCCGATTTCGTGCGGCTCGCGCGCGAGGTATTCGGGCATGACATGCTGCATGGCAGGCGCGTTCGCATCGCCGAAATTCGGCATGTCGAGCGTGCCGTAGATCAGCGCCGCGCCGGTGACCGTCACCACGAAGAGCGGCAGCCATGGCCTGTGCGCGGGCGGGCGCTCGTAGCGGCTGGTGAGCGCCAGCGTGCCCAGCATCAGCACCGTGGAGATGCCCGCGCCCACGGCGGCCTCGGTAAAGGCCACGTCCACCGCATCCAGGGTCACGAACAGCGCCGCCGAGATCAGGCTGAAGCCTCCCGACAGCATGACCAGCGCGAACAGGCTGCGGGTGCGCACCGCCGCCAGGCCGATTGCCACCAGGAAGGTGAACAGCGATATGTCGATGAGGGTTTCTATGGCGCGCGCTCCTGTTGCGGGTCTGAGGTCGCCGGCGGGGATTCCAGCGGCTCGTCCGCCTCCAGCCCCTCGGCCTCGTGCGGGCGCAGGCCGGAGACGAAGGCGGCATTGGCGGTGGCGTGGGTGGAGGTCGGCCCGGTCAGGAACAGAAGCAGGCCGATGATCGCCAGCTTGACCGTGACCAGGGTAAGGCCCGAATGCACCGCCATGCCCAGAAACAGCAGGATCATCCCGGCGCTGTCGGGGATCGAGGCCGCATGCAGCCGGGCCCAGAAATCGGGCAGGCGGACGATGCCGAAGGCCCCGATCAGCAGAAAGGCCGAGCCCGACAGGATCAGCACCCAGGCGAGGATTTCCCGCGCTTCGCCGAGCCAGCTCATCGGCGCGGCTCCTCGGCCCGCGGGGTCTTGTCGCCGATGGCGCGGTAGCGGAAGAACTTGAGGATGGCGATGGTGCCGACGAAATTGATCAGCGCGTAAAGCAGGGCGATGTCCAGAAAGTCCGGCCGCCCGGCAAGGAAGCCGAGAACCGCGATCAGCAGCACGGCGAGCGTGCCGAAGCTGTTGACCGCCAGCACCCGGTCATAGAGCGTCGGCCCCGAAAACAGCCGCCACAGCACCAGCGCCATGGCGATGAGGATGGCAATCGCTCCCAGGGCAAACACGCTCAGCCCCTCCGGTGTTCGGTCGCGGCCACGCGCGCATCCATCTCCGCGAGTTCCCCGGGGGTTTCGTCGCCGTAGTTCAGCGCGTGCACGAGAAAGCGCCCCGGTTCGGTCTCGATGGTGACGGTGCCCGGCGTCAGGGTGATGGAATTGGCGAAGGTCACCTGGGCGAGATCGCTGCGCGAGGTCACCGGCACCGCGAACAGGTGCTGGCGCAGGCGCATCCGCGGCGACAGGATCACCCTGGTCACGGCCCAGTTGGCCCTGGCGATTTCCTTCATCAGCCAGGCGAGATAGGCGAGGAAGGCCACGGGCTTCAGGTGCCATTCGGGCACATAGCCGTCGGTCCGGTCCATCCGCGCCATGAGCAGCACCGCCGCCAGCACCGAGCCGGCGCCGAAGCCCAGGATCAGCGGTTTGTAGATGCCGGAGAGCAGCAGCCACAGGCTGCCCAGAACAAGCGCGGTGACGATGCCTTTCACCCGTCTTTTCCCTTCCTTGCCCCTGTCTCGGGATTTGCGGCGGCTCATCTCGCCGTCGTCGCCCGGTATAGGCCAAGTGATCCCGTGATGAAAGGTGAGTCGTTCACGCCGGCGG
This sequence comes from Paracoccaceae bacterium, assembly GCA_026997055.1. Taxonomy (GTDB): domain Bacteria; phylum Pseudomonadota; class Alphaproteobacteria; order Rhodobacterales; family Rhodobacteraceae; genus JAAEUB01. The sequence goes on from JALWJU010000363.1 coordinate 10,494, forward strand.
AAAATCCCGGAGAGGCGGGTTCCGACACAATTCGCCATAAATTCGGCGCATTGTTTCGATATTCGTTGCATCAGGGCGGCGAAAACCCACATAATGGCGTAAAGAGAAGAAAAGCCGCGAAACGGGTGCCGTGAGGCGTTTGTTAGGAAATATGGCATATGCTCGTGCGGGAGACGACGCGGGCGACGAGGCGACGAGTGTGAGAGCGGGGCGATCCCGATGCTTGAGTTCATCAATGTGAGCAAGTCCTTCTGGACCGGTACGCAGCGCAAGGTGATCCTTGACCGCGCCTCGTTTCGCGTGGAGCTGGGCAATTCGCTCGGGATCCTCGCCCCCAACGGCACCGGAAAGACCACTCTTATCAACATGATGGCAGGGCTGGAAAAACCCGACGAGGGCGAGATACGGCGCACCTGCCGCGTCTCCTTTCCGCTCGGCTTCATGGGCGGCGTCGTGCCCAAGCTCAGCGCCAGGGAAAATGCCCGCTACATCGCCCGCCTTTACGGGCTCGACCCGGATTATCTCGAGGCCTTCACCCGCTGGCTCTGCGGGCTGGAGGAATATTACGACATGCCGGTGGGCACCTACAGCCAGGGGATGCGCGCGCGCTTCACCTTCTCGCTGCTGCTGGCGCTGGATTTCGACATCTACCTGATCGACGAGGGCATGCCCAACACCACCGACGCCGAGTTCAACCGCAAGGCCGGCGACGTGCTGCGCCAGCGGCTGGAAAACGCCACCGTGGTCGTGGTTTCGCACCAGGCCAGGACGCTGGAAAAATTCTGCCGCTCGGCGGCGGTGCTGAAGGACGGGCAGTTCTACATGTTCGACACCTTGGAAGAGGCCAGACAGCTTTATGACTACGAAACCCAGGGTTAGGAAATTCCGCGTGCGGCGCTCTCCGGCGGCAGGCTCCGCGCAGGCGGGGCAGCCGGACAGGCAGGCGCAGGCGCCACGGCCGCGCCGGCTCAATGCCATGGAAGAGGCGGCGCTGGAGCCGCAGGAAGACGGCTTCGGCGCCGAGCCCTTCCCGACCGCCACCGGAGCCGGGCAGGCGGGCCGGGCAGGCGCGGAGGAGGGGGCCGGCAAGGCCGCCCCGGCGCTCTCCCGCGAGGAGGCGCTCTCCCGCGAGGAGGAGCTGGATGCGATCCGCAAGGAAGGCCTGACCGGTCGCCAGCTGCGCATGGCGCGCCGTCTGGCGGCCAGGCACGGCCTGGCGGCGACTTCCGATTACGATGCCGTGCGCCTGCTGCGGCGTGCCGGAATCGACCCGTTCCAGCGCTCGACCATGCTCGAACTGGTTTCGGCCGAGGGCGAGGCCGCCGCACCGGGCGGGGCCGGCGCGAAAGGCACGGGCGCGCCCGGCGACAAGCTGCCCCAGGTCGTCGGCGACAAGCAGCCGCAACTGCCTTCGAAGGACGTGCTGGATGCGGCCTCGCGCGCCAGGTCGATCATGGAAATCCAGCTCGACATTGCCCGTCGCCGCCGCCGCAAGATCCTGCTGCTCTTCACCCGGCTGGCCTTCTTCGTGCTGTTGCCGACCCTGATCGCGGGCTATTATTACTTCAGCGTCGCCACGCCCATGTATGCCACCCGCTCGGAATTCGTCATCCAGACCGCCGACAGCGGCGGCGGCGGTGGCGGCGGGCTGGGCAGCCTGTTTTCGGGCTCGGGGCTCGCGACCTCGCAGGATTCCATCACCGTGCAGAGCTTCCTGACCTCGCGCGACGCGATGCTGCGCCTCGACGAGGAAGTGGGTTTCAAGGCGCATTTCTCCAACCCCGAGATCGACCCGATCCAGCGCCTGCCCGAAGGCGCCAGCAACGAGGACGCCTACCGGCTCTACAAGCGCAACGTGAAGATCGGCTATGACCCCTCCGAGGGCATCATCAAGATGGAGGTGATCGCCGCCGACCCGGAGACATCCGTGCGCTTCTCCGAGGCGCTGATCCGCTATGCGGAAGAGCGGGTGGACCACCTGACCCAGCGCAAGCGCGAGGACCAGATGAAGGGGGCGCGCGAGAGCTACGAGGAGGCCGAGGCAAAGATGCTGGCGGCCCAGGAGGAAGTGCTGCGCCTGCAGGAGGAGATGGGAGTGCTGGACGCCACCAGCGAAAGCGCCGCCATCATGGGCCAGATCAACGGCTTCGAGGTGCAGCTCCTGGAAAAGAAGCTGCAGCTGGCCCAGCTCGAGGCCAATCCGCGCCCCAACCAGGCCCGGGTCGAGGGCGTCAGAGGCGACATTCAGCGCCTGGAGGCGGTGATCGCCGAATTGCGCGCCAAGCTGACCGAAGGCGACGGCGCCAGCGGCAACGGTTCGCTTGCCGCGATCCAGGGCAAGCTGGCCGTGGCCCAGACCAACATGGAGACCCGGATCCTGCTCATGCAGCAGGCCCTGCAGCAGCTCGAAACCGCCCGTATCGAGGCCAACAAGCAGACCCGCTATCTGGAGCTGGGCGTGCGCCCGGTGGCCCCGGACGAGGCCACCTATCCGCGCGCCCTGGAGAATACCATCCTGGCCTTCCTGATCTTTGCCGGCATCTACCTGATGGTATCGCTCACGGCGTCGATCCTGCGCGAGCAGATATCGAGCTGAGCGCCTGCGCGCGCGTGCCAACGCGTGGGGCAGGGCCATGCGGCTGGTGAAACTGACCCTGGAAAAGCCGCGCGGCAGCCGCGCCAGCTCCCCCGGGAGCCTTGGCGGGAGCGCGGCGGGCGCCGGGGCCGCAGAAACGGAACCGGCCGCCTGATGGACAGCAAGCGCGCCGCCGACAGCGAAACCGACCTGCCCGGCCCCGGCAGCGGAATTTCCCGTGCCCGGGTATTTGGGGCTTGAACCCGCCCGGCACATTCAGTAGGAAGACCCGCGCGCTTTGGGGTGTAGCCAAGTGGTAAGGCAGCGGTTTTTGGTACCGTGTATCGTAGGTTCGAATCCTACCACCCCAGCCAGCCACTCCCGCCTTTTCCGGTGTAATGGAGCCGCTGGGCGAATCCGGCGCGATTCCGGGCGCTTGGGGCATGGGGTTTTCGCAAGAGACGCGATGCCGAGCGCGACCTGGGCCGATTCCGGGCCGTTCTCTCTGTTTGCGATTCCGACGGTGCAAGTTTGCGGATAGGGCTGTCCTGGGCTCAGGATTCATAGCCAGAACATGACGACGGCGGCCAAGGCGCAGGCCGAGAGAAAGACCTTGGGGCACCTGTCGTAGCGGGTGGCCACGCGGCGCCAGTCCCTGAGGCGCGCGAAACCGTTTTCGATCTTGTGGCGCTGCCGGCGGAATTTACACCATCCGGTGGGACACTATCTCGCAATTTCCCGATTTCGATCAATTCGATTGCTTCTGATCGGATGTTGATATCGCTTGCCATACTCAGACCTCTTCGTAATTCTTGGTAATCCTCGATCTCCTTTGTTCTTATACGAAAACTATATGACCCGAGAAGGAAATCCACTGAAAACCGGAGTTCCCGGGTCTGAGGGGCAGGCCTGTGTGACCTTCGCGGGATCACATGGCAGGTTTCCCCTTGCCAAACCCCGCCGCCCCGCTTATGTGGCAGGCTTCCGGGGCGGCCTCTGCCGGCCCGGCGATTGCGTGGGAGGTGCGGCGCGCGCGCGCGCCTGGCCGGACCACATGACTGAAGACGGCGCGCGACGCGTTGCGCGCCGAGGTTAGGAAAGGAGAGGCCAGATGGCCAAGAAACTTGCCGGCACGATGAAGCTGCAGATTCCTGCAGGTCAGGCCAACCCGTCGCCGCCCGTGGGCCCCGCCCTCGGCCAGCGCGGGATCAACATCATGGAATTCTGCAAGGCGTTCAATGCCAGGACCCAGGACCTCGAGCCCGGGGCGCCCTGTCCGACGGTGATCACCTATTACCAGGACAAGTCCTTCACCATGGACATCAA
>JALWJU010000364.1 GCA_026997055.1 Paracoccaceae bacterium
GAAAGCTGCTGAAAAAGGCCCGCCTGCCGCGGCTGGGCAAGGCGCTGGAGGGGGGCGGCGATTTTTCTGCGAAAAATCGGGCTGACGCCCGGCGCTGAGACGAATCAGCCCAGCCAGCGCCTTTCGTTTTCTTCGATCGCCCGGATGCGTGCATCGGGTTTGGGATGGCTGAGCAGCCAGGCGGGGCTGGCCCCGGCGCTGCCGGTGAGAGAGGGGAGCTTTTCGAGCAGGGATTTCTGCGCCCCGGCGCCGATGCCCGACTTGATCAGCAGGGCGGTTGCATAGGCATCGGCCTCGAATTCGTCGGCGCGGCTGAGGCGGGCGGCCAGCAGCATGGTGAGAAAGCCCGCCACATGATTTCCCAGCCCGGGCAGGAAGCGGTTGACCAGCATGGCGAGCGCGGTGCGCAGGGCGTTCTGGCCGGAAAAGTCGATCATCCGGCGCCGGCTGTGGCCAAGCGCCACATGGCCCAGCTCATGGGCGATGACCGAGGCCATTTCCTCGGCGCTGACCTGGCCGGAAGTGTATTTCTCGTAAAATCCCCGGGTGATGAAAATGCGCCCGTCGGGGGCGGCCAGGCCGTTGATCGGGGAGATTTCGTAGATGTGCACCCTGATGCGGGGCAGATCGAGGCTTTCGGCCATCCTGCGCGTGAGGCGGTCGATATGGGGATCGGCAAGGGCGGTGGAGCGCCGGTCGAGCTCGCGCGCGGTGCGCCAGGCCGAGAAACGATAAACGGCGAGGCCGTAAAGCAGGGCGAGCAGGATCGGCGTCAGGCGCAGCATGGGGGGGATATGGGGCCTTTCGCGGCGAATTGGAAGGGGCCGGCAGCAGGCGCAGGCGCGGCGATGCGAAGGTCCGGCGCATGGGGGGGATCGCCGCCGGAGCGGAGCAAGTGATTGCGGCCGCTGCGCTTCCGGCGTATCAGGGGGCGATGCGAGGGCGAGAGGGGAGTATCGGATGGCACGGGAGCTTACACTGCACCGCCGGGCGGCGCGATCGGGAGAGACGAAGTCGGCGGTGCTGTTCCTGCACGGCTATGGCGCGGACGGGGCGGATCTGCTGGGCCTTGCCGGCCCCCTGGGCGAATACATGCCGGACACGGTATTCCTGGCGCCGGATGCGCCGGAGAGATGTGCGGGCAATCCGATGGGGTATCAGTGGTTCTGCATACCCTGGCTTGACGGATGCAGCGAGGAGGCGGCGGCCGAAGGGCTGGAACTGGCGGCGCTGGACGTGGATGCGCTGGTCGATCGGGTGCTTGAAGAGGAGGGCATAACGCCAGAAAGACTCATCGTTTTCGGATTTTCTCAAGGGACGATGATGGCGCTGCATGTGCTGCCCGCGCGCACCGAATCCGTGGCCGGGATCGTGGCGGTTTCCGGGCGCCTGCTGGAGCCGGAGCGGCTTGGCGAGCGGGTCAGGGTGCGCCCGCCGGTACTGCTGGTCCATGGGGATCAGGACGAGATGGTGCCGATCCGGTATTTTCAGGAGGCCGGCAATGCGCTGCAGGAGGCGGGTTTCGATGTCTATGCCCATGTGATGAAGGGGACCGGGCACGGAATCGCCCAGGACGGGCTGTCCGTGGCGCTGGTTTTCATGGCCGAGAGACTGGGAATCGCGCTGCCCCGGGAGTAGGGCCGCGGCTCGGAGAGCGCGGGGAAGAGTGGCGGGGAAGGGTGGCCGGGCAGCTCCTTGTGAACGCTTCTGAGTGAACGCTCCTGAAAGCGCCGCCCGGCTCAGCCCAGCAGCCGGTGGCAGAGTTCGAGCCCCTCGATCAGCGTATCGACCTCCTCGCGGGTATTGTAGAGCGCGAATGAGGCGCGCGCGGTGGCCGGCACGCCGAGGAAATCCATCAGCGGCTGGGCGCAATGGTGGCCGGCACGCACGGCGATGCCCTTGTTGTCGAGGATGGTGGAGATGTCATGCGCATGGCCCGCGCCTTCGAGCGTGAGCGAAAAGATCGCCGCCTTGCCCGGCGCATTGCCATGCACCGTAACCCAGTTGAGCCCGGCAAGCCGCTCGGCCGCATAGGCCGCCAGATCCGCCTCATGGGCGGCGATGCTCTCCATGCCCAGGTCCATCATGTATTCGAGCGCAGCCCCCAGGCCGATCGTCTGCACGATGCCCGGCGTGCCGGCCTCGAACTTCATCGGCGGCTCGGCATAGCTCACCGAGTCGCGCGTCACCTCGCGGATCATGTCGCCCCCGCCCATGAAGGGCTGCATCTCGGCGAGCCTTTCTTCGCGAATGTAGATCGCGCCCGAGCCCGAGGGGCCGTAGAGCTTGTGGCCGGTAATGGCGTAGAAATCGCAGCCGATATCGGCCACATCCACCGGCATGTGCACCGCGCCCTGGGAGCCGTCCACCAGCACCGGCACGCCCTTTGCATGGGCGCCTTCGGTCACGGCCTTCACATCGACAACCGTCCCCAACACATTGGAAACATGGGTAATCGCCACCAGCCGCGTGCGCGGGGTAATGGCCGCGAGCAGCTTTTCGGCTGAGAGGCTGCCATCGGGCTCGGGGGCGACCCAGACAAGCTTCACCCCGAGGCGCTCGCGCAGGAAATGCCAGGGCACGATATTGGCGTGGTGCTCGAGCAGGCTCAGCACGATCTCGTCGCCCGCCCGCATCCGCGGCGCGGCCCAGGCATAGGAGACCATGTTGATCCCCTCGGTGGAGCCGGAATTGAGCACGATCTCGCGCTCGCTACCTGCCCCCAGGAAGCGCGCGACGATCCCGCGCACCGCCTCGTAGCGGTCGGTCGAGATATTGGAAAGCGTGTGCAGGCCGCGATGCACGTTGGCATATTCTTCCGCGTAGCCGCGCATCACCGCATCGAGCACCGCCTGCGGCTTCTGGGCCGAGGCGCCGTTATCGAGATAGGTCAGCTTCTGGCCATGCACCTTGCGCGCGAGGATCGGAAAATCGGCGCGCACCTTTTCTACGTCATACATCGCCTACCTCATCTGCATGGGCGAGAGTACCCCGGCTCCGGCGCCGATCAGCGCCAGGGCGATCCCGAGCACCACTCCGAGCCCGAGGAGCAGCACCACGATGGTGGCAAAGACCAGCCCGGCGGAGCGAAAGCCGTGCATCTCGGCGGTGAAATGGGTGACGATCCAGAAGCTTACCCCCGCCGAGAACAGCGCCACCAGGGCTGCAAGGCCGGGGGCGAACAGTGCCAGCACCAGCACCACGAGTTGCAGCATCACGCCCACATACTGCATCCAGATCACGGTCAGGATCGCCTGCGGAAAGGTCCCGTGGCCGCCAAAGGCCCGCCCCACCCAGTAGATCAGAAAGACCGTGATCACCAGGCTCGCGGTCTGAACCATCCCCATGCGCAGGGGATCGCCCAGCAGGCTGCCCGCCAGCATCGGGTCGGGCGGAAACAGGATGACAGAGGCCACGTTGAGCCCCGTGGACAGCACCGCAAACAGCGCAAATGCCTGCCAGAGCGCCGCGCGCGGAAAATCCAGGCTCAGCACGTCGCGCGCCACCTTGCGCGGCTCGGGGATGGTCTGAAGCGCCATTCCCAGCAGATATCCCGGTTCAAAGCGCATCGCCGCTCCCCCATTCCACCGCCCT
>JALWJU010000365.1 GCA_026997055.1 Paracoccaceae bacterium
GAAATGGCTCGCCGGATGAAGGCACTCGCGGCCGCCAAGGCTCGCGAGGCGGAAGAGGCCGCCCGCCGCGAGGCCGAAGAAAAGGCTCGCGCCGAAGAGCGCGCCCGCCGCCGTGCGGAGGCCGAGGCGAAGGAGCGCGAAGAGCGCGAGCGGGCCGAGAAGGCGCGTGCCCGGGCCGAAGAGGACGAGCGCAAGAAGCGCGAAGCCGAGGAGGCCAGAAGCCGCGGCAAGGCGCCGGTCTCCGCTGCCGACCCGGCCGCCGCGCAGGTTTCCGAGCGCGCCCGACCGGGCGGCAAGGGCGCCGCCCCCCGCAAGCAGGAGCGTGACCAGCGCGGCTCCAAGCCCGGCAAGGGCGCGCGCGATTCGGGCCGCCGCTCCGGCAAGCTGACGCTCAACCAGGCCCTTTCCGGCCGCGACGGCGGCCGCCAGCAATCGCTTGCCGCCATGCGACGCAAGCAGGAGCGCGCCCGGCAGAAGGCCCTGGGCCAGGCCGCCCCGCGCGAAAAGGTCATCCGCGATGTGCAGGTTCCCGAGACCATCGTGGTTTCCGAACTGGCCAACCGCATGGCCGAGCGCGTGGCCGATGTGGTCAAGGCGCTGATGCAGATGGGCATGATGGTTACTCAGAACCAGACCATCGACGCCGACACCGCCGAACTGATCGTCGAGGAATTCGGCCACCGCATCGTGCGCGTCTCCGATGCCGATGTGGAGGACGTGCTGCATGCCGAGGAGGACAGGCCAGAGGATCTCGAGCCGCGCCCGCCGGTGATCACCATCATGGGCCATGTGGACCACGGCAAGACATCGCTTCTCGACAAGATCCGCCACACCAAGGTCACCGCGGGCGAGGCCGGCGGCATCACCCAGCATATCGGCGCCTATCAGGTAAAGACCGATGACGGCACGGTGCTAACCTTCCTCGATACGCCCGGCCACGCCGCCTTCACCTCGATGCGGGCGCGCGGCGCGCAGGTGACCGATATCGTGGTGCTGGTGGTGGCAGCCGACGATGCGGTGATGCCCCAGACCGTCGAGGCGATCAACCACGCCAAGGCCGCCGGCGTGCCGATGATCGTGGCGATCAACAAGATCGACCTGCCCGCCGCCGACCCGGACAAGGTGCGCACCGACCTGCTCCAGCACGAGGTGATCGTCGAAAAGCTCTCCGGCGACGTGCAGGATGTGGAAGTCTCCGCCGCCACCGGCCAGGGGATCGACGAGCTGCTGGAGGCCATCGCCCTTCAGGCCGAGATCCTCGAGCTCAAGGCCAATCCGAACCGCGCCGCCGAGGGCGCCGTGATCGAGGCCAAGCTCGACGTGGGCCGCGGCCCCGTCGCCACCGTGCTGGTGCAGAAGGGCACGCTGAGGCAGGGCGACGTCTTTGTCGTCGGCGAGCAATGGGGCAAGGTCCGCGCTCTGATCAACGATCGCGGCGAGCGGGTCAGGGAGGCCGGGCCATCGGTGCCGGTCGAGGTGCTCGGCCTGCATGGCACGCCCGAGGCCGGCGACGTGCTGAACGTGGTCGATACCGAGGCCACCGCCCGCGAAATCGCCGAATACCGCCATGAAAAGGCCAAGGAAAAGCGCGCCGCTGCCGGTGCCGCCACCACGCTGGAGCAGCTCATGGCCAAGGCCAAGGCGGATGAAAACGTCGCCGAGCTGCCGGTGCTGGTCAAGGCCGACGTGCAGGGCTCGGCCGAGGCCATCGTGCAGGCGCTGGAAAAGATCGGCAATGACGAGGTGCGCGTTCGCGTGCTCCATTCCGGCGTCGGCGCCATTACCGAGACCGATGTCGGGCTGGCCGAAGCCTCGGGTGCGCCGATCATCGGCTTCAATGTCCGCGCCAATGCCTCGGCCCGCAAGAGTGCGAACCAGAAGGGCGTGGAGATCCGTTATTACAGCGTGATCTACGACCTCGTGGATGACGTGAAGGCCGCCGCTTCCGGCCTGCTCAGCGCCGAGGTGCGGGAGAATTTCATCGGCTATGCCGAGATCCGCGAGGTGTTCAAGGTCTCCGGCGTGGGCAAGGTAGCCGGCTGCCTCGTCACCGAGGGCGTGGCGCGCCGCTCCGCCGGGGTGCGGCTCTTGCGCGACAACGTGGTGATCCACGAAGGCACGCTCAAGACCCTCAAGCGCTTCAAGGACGAGGTGGCCGAGGTGCAGTCCGGTCAGGAATGCGGCATGGCCTTCGAGAATTACGACGACATCCGCAAGGGCGACGTGATCGAGATCTTCGAGCGCGAAGAAGTCCAGCGCACGCTGGACTGATCCGCCGGAAACTCACCGGAGCAAAGGCCGCTTTCGGGCGGCCTTTTCACTCATGCCGAAGGGCCATCACGTCGCGCTGGCACCCACCGGGAAGCCTTCGAAAAGCCTGTCGCCGACCCGCACGACAATACGCCCATGCGCTCCCTTGCGCACGAACAGCCCCTGCACCTGGACACACGATCCCAGCTGGATTGTTTTTACCATGACATCCCCCAATGCCCTGTCCCGCAAGAATATTATCCTGCCGCCTGCCTGATCGCAACATGATTCAGACGGTTTGCTACAACAGGTCGCGCAATACCGGGATCAGGGGCGCGTCCGCGGGGGGCATCGGGTAGGAGTCGATCTCGCCGATGCGCACCCATTTCAGCACCTGCCCCTCCAGCGGGCGCACCACGCCTTCCCATTTGCGGCAGGCAAAGAGCGGCATCAGCAGGTGGAAGTCTTCGTATGCGTGGCTCGCGAAGCTGAGCGGGGCGAGGCAGGAGCGCCAGGTCTCGATCCCGAGTTCCTCGCGCAATTCGCGGATCAGCGCCGCCTCGGGGCTTTCGCCGGGCTCGACCTTGCCGCCGGGGAATTCCCACAGCCCGGCCATCGCCTTGCCCTCCGGGCGCCGGGCCAGCAGGATGCGCCCGTCGCGGTCGATCAGCGCCACGGCAGAGACCAGTACCAGCTTCACGAGCGGTAATCCGCGTTGATGCTGATGTAGCCGTGGGTCAGGTCGCAGGTCCAGATCGTGGCCTCGCCCTCGCCCAGGCCCAGATCGACCGCGATAGTGATCTCGGGGGCCTTCATCACCGCCGCGCCGTCCTCTTCGCGATAGCCCGGCGCGACCCAGCCCTTTTCGGCCACCAGCACATCGCCGAAGCGGATCGTCAGCAGGTCGCGCTCGGCCCGGGCGCCGGACTTGCCGATCGCCATTACCACGCGGCCCCAGTTCGGATCCTCGCCGGCAATGGCGGTCTTGACCAAGGGCGAATTGGCAATGGCAAAGGCATGGGCGCGGGCATCGGCCTCGCTTGCGGCGCCGGTGACGCGCACGGTGACGAACTTGGTGGCGCCCTCGCCATCGCGCACCACCTGATGGGCCAGATCGCGCATGACCCGATGCAAAGCGGTGCGAAACTCGGCGCTGCCCTCGACATCGACCCCCGAAGCCCCGGTCGCCGCCACCAGCAGCGTGTCGGAGGTGGAAGTGTCGCTGTCAACGGTGATCGAATTGAAGGTGCTGCCCACCAGCGCACCGACCATCTCCTGAAGCGCCGGCTGGGCAATCCGGGCATCGGTGAAGATGAAGACCAGCATGGTCGCCATGTCCGGCGCGATCATGCCCGAACCCTTGGCGATGCCGGCGATTTTCACCCGCCTGCCGTCGATCTCGACCGCTGCCCCCGCGCCCTTGGCAAAGGTGTCGGTGGTGCGGATCGCCTCCGCCGCATCGCGGATGCGCGCGGGCGAAAGGCCCAGGGCGAGCGCGCCGAGATGAGCGCTGATCTTCTCGTGCGGCAGCGGCTCGCCGATAACCCCGGTGGAGGCCGTGAACACCCGCTCGCGGGCGATGCCGAGGGTCTCGGCCACGGCCCCGGTCAGCGCCCGCACCGCCTCGACCCCACGCCCGCCGGTAAAGGCATTGGCATTGCCGGCATTGACCAGGATCGCCGCCTTGCCCGCAGGCGCGCCGCCGAGCTTGGCCTGGCAGTCCAGCACCGGCTCGGCGCGGGTGGCCGAGCGGGTGAATACCCCGGCGATTGCCGTGCCCTCCGCCATCTCGGCGAGCATCACGTCGGGCCGGCCCACATATTTCACCCCGGAATTGACCGCGGCAAAGCGCACGCCCTCGATCACCGGCAGGTCGGGAAAATCCGGCGGAGCGAGCGGCGAGACCGCAGGTGCCTTGCCCCCCCCGACTCCCTCGGCGCCCTCGGCCCGCTTCAGGGCATGCTTGAGCTTTTCGAGCTTCTTGCGCAGCCGCTTTATCTCGGCCTTTTTTCCCATGTTTCAGGGGTTACTTCAGAAGATCGTCATTGCGCAGAAGCGAGGGGTCGATCCCGGTCAGATCGGCGCGCTCCACGTCCGCCGCCTTCAGGAGCTTTGCCAGGGCCGCTTCCACGGCATTGTCCTGCAGCTTCTGTACCAGTTCCTCGGCCACCTCGGCCAGCGGCGGAACAGGCTTGTCACGGGTCTCGTTGAGCCGGATCACATGCCAGCCGAACTGAGTCTGCACCGGCTCCTGGCCGATCGTGCCCGGCTCCAGCGCCATCACCGCTTCTTCGAAGGGCTTGACCATCATGCCGGCGCTGAACCAGCCCAGTGCGCCACCGCCGGGGCCGGAGGGGCCGGTGGAATGCTCCCTGGCAAGCTCGGCAAAATCGGCGCCGTCGTTGAGCTTGCCGATCAGGGCTTCGGCTTCCTCCCTGGTCTCCACCAGGATATGCGAGGCATTGTACTCGGTTTCGGGTTCGGCATTGGCATAGGTCTCGTCATAGAGCTTCTGCAGCGCCTCTTCGGTAACCGCATCGGCTATGACTTCATCGAGCTTCTCTCCCGCGATCAGGGCGCGGCGCTCGTTTTCCAGCCTGAGTTCGGTTGCACGGCTGATCTCGCCGACGGCCTGTTCCAGCAGGGTCTGCTGGATCAGCTGCTCGAGGATGCCCTCGAACAGGATCTCGTCGGGCAGCGCCTGGTACTGCTCGGGCAGGGCGGCGCGGGTAGCGATGACATGACCGAGCGTGATCGCTTCGCCGTTGACCGTGGCCAGCACCGTATCGGCGCCGATCTCCCCGGTCTCCGACGCGGCTCCGTCGGCGGTCGGAGCGGCGCTCTCCTGCGCCAGGGCGGGGGTCAGCGGGGCGGCATAAAGCAGGAGCGCCAGCATCGCGGTTGTTGTTTTCATCATGTTTTCATCCTCTGGACAGGCCGGAAGTCCCGGCGACATTGACACTCCCCCCCCTGCCCCTTACATCGCTGAGGGTCCGGGCGGCGCTGACTTCGCGCCCTTGATAGGCGGACGCGCGGGAGGGGGCAAGTGCTCACTCGGGCGGGCCGGGTTAACATTATTGCGAACGGGGCAAAACATGCTGGGCTTAGGAAAATTGGCCAGGAAGGTCTTTGGCACTCCCAATGACCGCAAGATCAAGGCAACCGCCCCGATCGTGGCGAAGGTGAACGCGCTGGAGCCGGAATTCGAGAAGCTCACCGACGAAGGCATCATCGAAAAGACCCGCGAATTCCAGAAGCGCGCGCAGGAGGGAGAATCGCTCGACGACCTCTTGCCCGAGGCCTTTGCCAATTGCCGAGAGGCGGCGCGCCGGGCGCTGGGTCTGCGTGCCTTCGACGTGCAGCTGATGGGGGCGATCTTCCTGCATCAGGGCATGATCGCCGAGATGAAGACCGGCGAGGGCAAGACCCTCGTCGCCACCTTCGCCGCCTATCTCAATGCGCTCACCGGCAAGGGCGTGCATGTGGTCACGGTCAACGACTACCTCGCCAGGCGCGATGCCGAGTGGATGGGCAAGGTCTATGCCCAGCTTGGCCTGACCACCGGCGTGGTCTATCCGCAGCAGCCCGATGACGAGAAGCGCGCCGCCTATCAGGCCGACATCACCTATGCCACCAATAACGAGCTCGGCTTCGACTACCTGCGCGACAACATGAAATCCGAGCTCAAGGACATGTATCAGCGCGGGCACAATTACGCGATCGTCGATGAGGTGGATTCGATCCTGATCGACGAGGCGCGCACGCCGCTGATCATCTCCGGCCCCTCTCAGGACCGTTCGCAGCTCTATATCGAGATCGACAAGCTCATTCCGGAGGTGAAGCCCGAGCATTACGAGCTCGACGAAAAGACCCGCAACGTGACCTTCACCGAAGAGGGCAACGAATTCCTCGAGCGCCGCCTGCACGAGATGGGCCTGCTGCCCGAGGAGCAGTCGCTCTATGCGCCCGAAAGCACCACCATCGTCCACCATGTGAACCAGGCCCTGCGCGCGCATGTGCTGTTTCACAAGGACAAGGATTACATCGTGCGAAACGGCGAGGTGGTGCTGATCGACGAATTCACCGGCCGCATGATGGTCGGCCGGCGCCTGTCCGAGGGCCTGCACCAGGCGATCGAGGCCAAGGAGGGCGTGGCGATCCAGCCCGAGAACGTGACGCTGGCCCAGGTCACCTTTCAGAACTATTTCCGCCTCTATGACAAGCTCGCCGGCATGACCGGCACCGCGCTCACCGAGGCCGAGGAATTCGAGGAGATCTACAAGCTCGGCGTGGTCGAGGTGCCGACCAACCTGCCGGTGGCGCGTATCGACGAGCATGATGCGGTCTATCGCACCGCCCGCGAGAAATACGAGGCCGTGGTCAAGAGCATCAAGGAAGCCCACGAGAAGGGCCAGCCGGTGCTGGTGGGCACGACCTCGATCGAAAAGAGCGAAATGCTCTCGGGCCTGCTGAAAAAGGCCGGGATCAGGCACAACGTGCTGAACGCCCGCCAGCACGAGCAGGAAGCCCAGATCATCGCCGATGCCGGTCGCCCCGGTGCCGTGACGATCGCCACCAACATGGCCGGGCGCGGCACCGATATCCAGCTTGGCGGCAATGTGGAGATGCGCGTGCTTCAGGCCCTGGCCGAGGATCCCGAGGCCGACCCGGCCGAGATCCGCAGGAAGATCGAGGCCGAAGTCGCCGCCGACAAGGAAAAGGTCAAGCAGGCCGGCGGGCTCTTCGTGCTCGCCACCGAGCGCCACGAGAGCCGGCGCATCGACAACCAGCTGCGCGGCCGCTCCGGCCGGCAGGGCGATCCGGGCCGCTCGGCCTTCTTCCTCAGCCTCGAAGACGACCTGATGCGCATCTTCGGCTCCGAGCGGCTGGACAAGGTGCTCTCGACCCTGGGCATGAAGGAGGGCGAGGCGATCGTGCATCCCTGGGTCAACAAGTCGCTCGAGCGCGCCCAGGCCAAGGTGGAGGGACGCAATTTCGACATCCGCAAGCAATTGCTCAAGTTCGACGACGTGATGAACGACCAGCGCAAGGTGATCTTTGCCCAGCGCCGCGAGATCATGGAGGCGAGCGACCTCTCGGAGATCACCCGCGACATGCGCCATCAGGTGATCGACGATCTGGTGGACCGCTACATGCCGCCAAAGACCTATGCCGACCAGTGGGATACGGAGGGCCTCTATGCGGCGCTTCTGGAAAAGGTCGGCATCGACGTGCCGGTGATCGAATGGGCCGCCGAAGAAGGCGTGGACAATGACGAAATCGCCGAGCGGCTCTATGAGGCTTCCGACGAATTCATGGCGAAAAAGGCCGCCGATTTCGGCGCCGAGACCATGCGCGCGATCGAGAAGCAGGCACTGCTGCAGACCATCGACACCAAGTGGCGCGAGCACCTGCTGACGCTCGAGCATCTGCGCTCTGTGGTGGGCTTTCGCGGCTATGCCCAGCGCGACCCGCTCAACGAATACAAGACCGAGGCCTTCCAGCTGTTTGAAAACATGCTCGACGCCCTGCGCGAAGAGGTGACCAGGCAGCT
Source organism: Paracoccaceae bacterium (assembly GCA_026997055.1). GTDB lineage: Bacteria > Pseudomonadota > Alphaproteobacteria > Rhodobacterales > Rhodobacteraceae > JAAEUB01. Next base: position 7,805 of record JALWJU010000365.1, read on the forward strand.
CGCCCATGTGCGGCCGATGACCGAGGAGGAGCAGGCGGCGATGATGCGTCAGCTTCTCGAGCAGCAGCAGGCGCTTGCGCGCCAGGCCGCGCCCGCAGGGGACAAGGCGCCGCAAAGACCCTTCGACGAGAACGACAAGTCCACCTGGGGCGATCCGGGGCGCAACGACCCCTGCCCCTGCGGTTCGGGCAAGAAGTTCAAGCATTGCCACGGGCGGCTGGTCTGAGGATTCCGATTCGCGGATGATCGCGGGGGCGGCGAGTTCTCGTTTCGCCGGAGCCTCCCTTTATGACCGGATTCGGGCGCCTTTGGGGCGCAGATTATCCAATATGCTGTAATCATTGCGGTTCTACACGCCTTCGGGATCGGCAAAATCCATATCGTTTCCCAATAGACGGCGCAATCCTGCGTCAGATTGCCTCTCGGGACATCTTCATCTCGAGGAGGCCAGCATGCCCGTCAGTATCAACAAGCTGCGAATGCTTGCAGGTGTCGTTGTCGTCGCTGTGGCTGGCGGTTCGGGCTATTACATGCAGACGAGCCATTCGGGGTATTCGGCTCCGTCTTCCGTCCGGCCTTCCGCCACGGTGGGTGCGGCTTCTCCGGCACTGGTGGCAGATCAGGGCCCGCTCGCCCCCGTTCTGCCGCCGCGGGCCGAAACGCCCCCGGTGACACGCGCCGCTGCCCGGCCCGTGTTGCTGGTGCCGGAAGCCACCCCGGCGCTGCCGGTGCCGGAGGGCCGCGAGACCGGGTCGCTCACCCCGGTCGCCGCCGAACCCGTCGGGGAGATGCCCATGCCCGGATCCGCCCCCTATACCGGCCGGATTGCGGATGAGTGCGAGGTAGGTTTTACCGCCACCGCCGCACCCGGAGCGATGGTCGAGCTTACCCTGGAAGCGCCTTGCCGCGCGAACCAGAAGGCCGACATCTTTCACGCCGGCACCCGTTTCACCGTTCGCCTCGACGAGCGCGGGCTGGCCCGGGCCTTGGTGCCGGCACTGGAGGAAGAGGCCTTCTTCAGCGCCCTCTTTGCCGACGGACGCGCGGAATCCACCGATATCCTGATGCTGACCGCCGGGGATTACCGACGCTTCGCCCTGTTCTGGAAGGGCGAGACCGGGTTCGACCTCTACGCGCTGGAAAACGGCGCCGAGTATGGCGCGCCGGGCATGGTCAGCGCCGGACAGCCCTACGATGCCCGGCGCGCCCTTGCCGGGGAGGGCGGCTTCTTCACCGCGCTTGGCAGCGGCGGGACCGGTGCCTATCGCGCGCTGGTCTATTCCTGGCCGGTTCGGCTCGGCGATTTCGGCCCTGCTCCCGAGATCAGTATCGAGGCCGAAGTACTGGAAAGCACTTGTGGCACCGAAATCACGGCGGGCTTCCTTGCCACCGGACCGAATACTTCTGGCGAGGTTATCCCGCTCTTCATGGAGGTGCCCGGCTGCGATGCCGTGGGGCAATATCTGGTATTGAAAAACCCGCCCCTACCCGTGACAATCGCGGCCAATTGAGGCTGTTTGCGGGGCGTGACAGATGACTCTCCTGCGAGCGGCGTTCCGCGCCGCTCTTTTCCTGCTGTTGGTCCCCCTGGCTCCTCCGGCAGCACTGGCCGAAGACGCCACCCTGACCGCGCGCGATGGTTCGATCCGGCTGAGCGGCGACCTGCTGAGCTATGACGGCGAATATTACCGCATCGCCACCGAATACGGGGTGCTGACCGTGGACGGATCCGGGGTCAGCTGCGAAGGCCCGGGCTGCCCGGCGCTAGGTGCCTGGGTAGCCCGGCTGACCTTTTCCGGCGCGCCGGAAATGGCCGATGTGCTGCTGCCGGCCCTGGTCGAAGGTTTTGCCCACCGCCGCGGTTATCGCCTGGAGCGCAGCACGTTGGAACGGGGCCTGCGCTACGCGCTGTATGAGGTGGATACGGGGAGCGAAGGGGGCGGCGAGGCCAGAAAGGCCGCCGAATTCACCATCCTGCGCAGTTCCTCCGGTGAAGGCATTGCCGACTTGCTGGGCGAGCAGGCCGATTTCGCGCTCAGCCTGCGGGAAGTGACCCCCGAAGAGGCGGCCCGGGCCCGCCAGGCCGGACTCGGCAGCCTCACTGGCGTCCGTCAGGCCCGGGTGATAGCGCTGGATGCCATGGCCGCCATCGTCGCCCCTTCGAACCCGGTGCGCAGGATATCGCTGGCGGATCTGCGGGCGATCTATACCGGAAAGATCACCAACTGGCGCGAACTCGGCGGCGAAGACGCCCCCATCGCTGCCTATCTGCCCCGCGACGATGCCGGCTATGCCGCGCTCTTTCGCACGACCATGCTGCGCGATGCCGCGCTGGCCGAAGCCGTGATCCGTCTGCCCGACAATGACGCGCTGGCCCGAAAGGTGGCCGAGGACCCGTTCGGCATCGGTATCGCCAGTCTCGCCCGGCACGGTGCGGCCACCGTCCTCACCCTCACCGGCTCCTGCGGCTTCGAAGTGGCACCGGATGTGCAGACGATCAAGGCCGAGGATTATCCGCTCACCGCGCCGCTCTATCTCTACCTGCCGGGGCGGCGCCTGCCCCGGATCGGTCGCGAATTCCTCGCCTACCTGCGCAGTGGTGCGGCGCAGATGGTGGTCCGGCGCGCCGGTCTGGTGGACCAGGTGCCCGGAGAAATGCCGGTCGAGGCGCAGGGGCGGCGGCTGGCCAATGCCATCCTCGCCGCCGGAGAGGAGATCGGTCTGGAGGAGCTGCAGGAAATGGCGCGCCTGATGACTGATTACAGCCGGCTTTCGATCACCTTCCGCTTCCGCGACGGCTCGAGCGCGCTGGATGCGCCATCACTGTCAAACGTCGCCCTCCTGGCCCATGCGCTGGAGGCCGGGGAATATGACGGGCGCGAATTGCTGTTTGTCGGTTTCAGCGACGGGCAGGGCGAGGTCGGGGCCAACAGGCGGCTCGCGCTGAAGCGAGCACGGGCCGTGCTCGGGGCGATCCGCGACAGCGCCGAGACCCTGGATGAATCCCGGGTCGGCATGCGCGCCATTGCCTTCGGTGAGGCCCTTCCGATCGCCTGCGACGACACGCCCTGGGGGCGGCAGGTGAACCGGCGGGTCGAGGTTTGGCTGCGGTAGGGGGCTGGCCTACAGGTAACCCTCCGCGCGAAAGCTCAGCTCACAGGCCTTGCCGATGATCAGGTGGTCGTGCAGCACCAGTCCCAGCGCCTGCGCCGCCGCCTCGACCTGGCGGGTCATGGCGATATCGGCCTCCGAGGGGGCCGGGTCGCCCGAAGGGTGGTTATGCACGAGGATCAGCGCCGAAGCGTTCAGCTCCAGCGCCCGCTTCACCACTTCTCGCGGATAGACCGGCACATGGTCCACCGTGCCGCGCGCCTGCTCCTCATCGGCGATGACGATATTCTTGCGGTCCAGATACAGCACGCGAAACTGCTCGGTCTCCCGATGCGCCATGGTGGCGTGGCAGTATTTCAGCAGCGCATCCCAGGAGGATACGACCGGCCGCCCGATTACCCGCGAGCGCGCCAGCCGGTGCGCGGCGGCTTCGACGATCTTCAGCTCCAGCACCACCGCCTCGCCCACGCCCCTGACCCGCATCAGGCGTTCGCGCGGGGCGGACAGCACCGCGTTGAAGCTGCCGAAGGTCTCCAGCAGCGTATGGGCAAGCGGCTTCACGTCGCGGCGGGGGATGGCGCGAAACAGCACCAGTTCCAGCATCTCGTAATCCGGCAGGGCATCGGCGCCACCTTCCAGAAACCGCGCCCGCAGCCGCTTGCGGTGGTCGCGGATATAGGAGGGCAGGCGGCCCGCCTCCGGCGCAGGCATAGCCTCATCGGTGTCGAATCGCAGCTGCGGCTGCTCGCAGAATTCGAAGCCGTTGCTCATGTCTCCAGCATGGGCCATTCTGGTTAACAGCGCGTTAAGGGGGAAACATGCTTGTCTTCGATGGTCACAACGACGTGCTGCTGCGCCTGTGGCAGGCCGGCGGGCGCAGGGCGGTGGAAGCCTTTGCCACCGGCGACAAGGGGCATATCGACCTGCCGCGCGCCGGCGAGGGAGGCTTCGGCGGCGGTTTCTTCGCCATTTTCGTGCCCTCTCCGGAGGAGAGCGGCGATACGCTCGGCGCCATGGCCGGGGCAAGCTACGACCTGCCGCTGCCCGAGCCGATAGAGGCCGCCGATGCCCTGCCGGTGGCGCTGGGGCAGGCGGCGATCCTGATCGAGATGGAGCGCCAGGGGATCCTGCGCATCTGCCGCAGCACCGCCGATATCCGCGCCTGCCTCGCCGAGGGTACCATGGCTGCGATCATGCACATGGAAGGGGCGGAAGCGATCGACCGCGATTTCCACGCGCTTGACGTGCTCCACGCCGCCGGGCTGCGCTCGCTCGGCCCGGTCTGGTCGCGCCCGAATATCTGGGGCGAGGGGGTGCCGTTTCGCTTCCCGTCAGACGGAAATACCGGCGGCGGGCTGACCGAAGCCGGCAAGGAACTGATCCGCGCCTGCAATGCGCGGCACATCATGGTGGATTTGTCACACATGACCGAGGCCGGCTTCTGGGACGTGGCCGCGACCAGCGATGCCCCTCTGGTGGCCACCCACTCCAACGCCCACGCGCTCTGTCCGAGCGCGCGCAACCTTACCGACCGCCAGCTTGCGGCAATTGCCGAGAGCGGCGGCATGGTGGGGCTCAATTTCGCCACCGCCTTCCTGCGCGAGGACGGGCAGATGCGGGCCGACACGCCGCTGGAAACCATGCTGCGCCACCTTGATCACCTGATCGGCATCCTCGGCGAAGACGGCGTGGGGCTCGGCTCCGATTTCGACGGTGCGCAGGTGCCCGGGGCGATCGGCGACGTGGCCGGCCTCCCGGCGCTGATCGAGGAAATGCGCAGGCATCAATACGGCGAAGCCCTGGTGAAAAAGCTCTGCCACGGCAATTGGCTCAGGGTGCTGAAGGAGACCTGGGGCTAGGGTCAGGACCCATTAATCCCGTGCTCACAGTCCGGCAGATTTGCTTCCTGAAAAGGCGCAAGACCACAGGAATAGTAATTCTATTTCAAGGTCTTGCAACGCATTCAGGGAGCAAATCCGCAGGACCCGAAGGGCGGAGCAGGCGCTTCATCTCAGGGGCCTTTTGCCCTTGGAAAGGGGGCCCACCCTGTCCGGCGGGCAAAAAACCCCTGATATTTCGCGCCTGCTCCGCTGTGAGCGCGGGATTAATGGGTCCTGACCCTAGGCCACACGATCCCCCTTTTTTGCAATCACCGTGCGGTTATCCACCGCTGGCAGCATCCGGCCCGGGTCGCGGGTCACCATCACGTCGATGACGCTGGGCCGGGTAGTCTCGGCGAAGGCGGCAGAGAGCGCGGCGGGCAGATCCTCCGGGTCTTCTACGCGCAAGCCGTGGCAGCCCATGGCCTCGGCGACAGCGGCGTAATCGGTCTCGCTCAGGTCCGAAGACTGGTAATTGCCCTCCCCATACATCAGGTGCTGAAGCGCCTTGACATAGCCGGAAGCGGCATTGTTGACGACGACGATGGTCAGCCCCAGTTTCAGGCGCCGGGCAGTCTCTAATTCGCCCAGAACCATGTTGAACCCGCCATCCCCGGTAAGCCCCACCACCGGCGCATCGGGCACGGCCAGGGCGGCACCCATGGCACCGGGCAGGCCGTAGCCGATCGAGGCAAAGCCGCGGTCGGGCACGAAGCTGCGCCCGGCGCGTTTGGTGTCAAAGACCAGCCCGCCCCAATGCGCGGCAAAGCCGCCATCGGCCACGAGGATACCGTCAGCGGGCAGAGCGGTGTTGATCTCGGTGATCAGGCGCGCCATGTGAACGGGTTTTTCGCTGGAATAGAGCCTTTCTGACACCTCCTCGCGCCATTTCGCCATGCGCGCGGGCACCTCGGCGCACCACGCGGCCCGGGCCTCGGCGCCGCCATCGAGCGCGGCGGTAAGATCGGCGAGCCCGGCTTTGGCATCGCCCCAGAGCTTCAGCGCGGGCCGGAAGGTGCGGCCCATCTCTTCGGCGACATTATCGAGGTGGATCACTCGGGCGTTTTCGGCAGGAATAGTGTATCTCTTGGTCGCGATTTCTCCCAGTTTGCAACCGACCACCAGAAGGCAATCGCTCTCGGCGATCATCTCGTTGGCGATCCGGTCATAGCGGCCGAAAAGCCCTGCGGAAAGCGGGTGGTTGCAGGCAATGGAGCCCTTGCCGGTGAGCGTATGGGCGACCGGGATCCCGGCCTTTTCGGCAAGGTTGGCGACTTCTTTCCAGGCTTGCGAGATATGGATGCCGCCACCGACCAGCATCATCGGCCTTTGCGCCTCAGACAGCATTTTGGCAGCGTTAGAGACACTTTCGGCATCCGGGCGGCAGCGCAGGGCGGGCATGGAGAAATGCGCGGGGTCAGCGGCGAAATCCTCCGGCGCGAAGGCATGGGTGGCGTGGGCCACATCCTCGGGCACCACCACGCAGACCGGGCCGGGGCGCCCCGAGGTGGCGACGCTGAAGGCACGGGCGACGGCCTCGGGGATGCGGTGGGTGGCTTCGACGCGGATCAGCTCCTTGC
>JALWJU010000366.1 GCA_026997055.1 Paracoccaceae bacterium
AATAATGAGCACTTACCAGTCTCGGGATTATTGGTGGCATAGAAGATCCCACCAACCAACATACCAATAATCGCAACAATACCAACAACGAGAGCGACTACATTAGTAATCTTCTTCCCCTTATTCTGAATCTCAGACTCAATATTCGAAGAAGTAGCGTAATTCGGCAGCTTGAAGGCCTCCGCCTCATGGACCGGCGAAAGCCAGCCGGCGCCGATACCCAACGCAAACAGAAAAGCCAGAATGAAACTACGCATCGTTTTCCTCCTTATCGTTTGGCGGATTGCCGTTTGAGATCGAGATCGGTCTTGGTCGCCCAGTTGACCAGGCCGATGTAACCGGACAAGAGCAGGTACAGAACGGGCAACAGCACCGCATTGATGTTGAGCGCAATCAGCCCGTGCAGCAAAAGCTCGCCAACAATGTCGGTTTGCATGTACCAGGCAACGACGGCGGAAGCGTCGGCAGACGGCAGCGCCGGCAGCAGCAAATGATTGACGAGCCATTGACGGAAAAGGCCGCCTCCGACCTCCTTGCCAAGCAGTGACACCTCGGGCAGCACGCCCACCAGGAACACCATCAGGGCGGGCAAGGCGAGCAGAGGGCCAGCGGAAATCCAGGAAATCATGCCGAGGCCTCCGCAAGTGTCTGGACTTGCTCGGGCGTCATGAACCGGCGCCAGAAGTTGAGGCCGTCTTCCATATAATCGACAACGGGCTTTGATGACGACGGCACCGGAACATCGGCCCAGCCATCGAGGACGTTTCTCGGGAAACGGGTGCGATACAGCGCGTTGCGCGTATCGCCGTCCACCGTGACCAGCGTGGAGACGAAGGCCTCGCCCGGATCCAGCGCCTTGAAGTCCGCCGGCCGGAGGCGGCCGGTTTCACGGACATTGATCGAGGTTCCGTCGTGGTTCCCGAGGAACGACAATCCGACCTCCCGCGTCTCGTAGGTGCCCATGAGCCTGGCGCCGAGTTCGGCCGTATCCTGACCATTGATCCGCATCAGGACCTTCGTGGCGATATTGTCGTCCAGTTCGGTCTCGTAGGTCGGCGAGACATCCTGCAACTGGGCACGGGACTGGAAGAAGAACGACAGCGGCATCTTTGCCGAGCGGCAACGGGCCGAGAACGGCTTGAAGCCCGGATGGAACAGCGCCCCCCAATCGTCAAACAGCAGCGGATAGAGCCGCGCCTTCTCGAGATCATCCTGCTGGCGCCGCTTGGCAATCGAAGCCAGCTGCTCGATGACCATAACGGCCACATCTTTCGAGAAACGGGACTCGGGCAGGTGGAAGTAGATCCGCCTGCCCTCCTCCACGTCGCGCACAAGATCGATATCCGGTTCATAGTCGTTCAGGCGGTCAGCGTAAGGACCGCTGACGAACACAAAAAGCCTGTTGAGCATGCCTTTGATGTTCGCCACCCGAGTACCGAAGTCCATCTCGTACCAGGCCGAGGCGGCGCGATAGACGGCCTCGTCTACACCGCGCTGCTGGGCGAGCAGAAGCAGCTCACGACCGGCCTGCTCGTGCGAGAGCGCGACATACAGATCGCGCAGATTCGCGCGCAGGCCAAGGCCGAGCAGCAAGGGGATCACGGTCAGCAGGACCGACCGCTGCTCGTCGGCATAGAAGGTCGTGGAGAAGGATTCGCCGATAAGCACCTTGCTCAGTCGATCGGCAACGTCCTCGGGGTTTCCGTCCATCAGGTTGATCGTGTGCGAGCCGGGCAGCTCGGAGGAGAAGAAGAAATCCGGCGCGGCGCCGACCGCAACGGCTTTCTGGTAAACGTCGATCTGCCCTTTCCCGTCGAAGGCGGCCCATCCGATCCGATCCTCGAGGCTGGAGTAGTGATGCAGCAATCCGATCATCAGTGACTCGGTTTTACCTGCGCCAGGCGAACCGATCCCGAGCACGCCAAGGCCCAGCGTCTTCGACGGGATGACGATGCGGGGCATGGCGACCGGCCGTTCGGGATCGGTGATCTCCTCTCCTTCACCGATATGCCATCCACTCTCCTCGACGACGGGCTGACGCCGGCGCATCGACACCCAGACCACGGCACCGAGCGCAGAGGCCGGGACGACGGCGAACGCCGGATGCAACAGGCTGTAGGCGAAGCCGTCCAGGACGAGCACGGCGAACATGGCGAAGCCGATCCACTTCACTTCGACAACCTCCAGATCGGCTCAAGGTAGTGCAGCTGCACGGGCACGTTGTCCCGCTCCCGCACTTTCTCGAACCGGGCCAGCTGGCGCTCGTCCGTCGTGAACGCATGGTAGGCACAAGCGGCATCGCACCAGCGATGCACCAGAAACTCTCCTCTTTTGCGTAAGGCCTCGATGTCCACGAACCGGCCGACGGGCTTGTGCGTGCGGGTCCAGCAATCCCGCACGCGGCCGGGGCGCATCATGTAGTCGTCCACCAGGAAGAAGACCCAACCCTCCCCCGTCTGCACGGCATGTTCGCCCACGGCCGGGTGCAGACCGTGGGCGTAGAGATCCACGCGGCGCAACAGGCGCGCGCCGGGGTAGATGTCCCGCAGATGGATGACGGCCTGGGCGGTGTGAACGATCTGCTGGATGGCCGAGTAGGCCCGGTCGCGCGGCGCCGGCGAATCGACGGCGCGAGCGCCACGAGCGGTCAGGCGATATGCCGAAGGCCTCAGCAAATCGAACTCCTTGACGTATTCGAACAGCTGCAGCCGCCGCAGCGCGGCGGAGACCGCCGAGACGGCGGAACCCGTCAGCAGCGTCAGCTGCTTCTGGGTCAGGTATTCGAACTCGGCAAGGGCTTGGGCCACGGCATACTCGCTATTGTTTAATGCGGCGATGGGCGGCATCCAGGATCTCCGTGATGCGCAGCTCGAAGGCCGCGACGTAATCCTTGCGGGCGGGCTTCGAGGGCAGCTCGATGGGAGATACGCCCAGAGCCTCGCAGAGCTTGTTCATGCGCTTGACCGTCTCTTCGAGGACGGAAGCCGAGACGCGCGCTACGGGCGGCGCGGAGGCCTTCCCGCGCCCCGGCTTCGGCTTGGCGCTTTTCGTATCGGAATGGGCCGCCTGATCAATGGACAGGGCGCCTTCCCGCAGCGCCTGCTTCACCTCCTCGGGTTTCTCGAGAAGCGCCAAGCGTTTCGACACCCAGCTGGGCGACTTGGAAACCAGCTCCGCGAGTGCGCGAACGGTCAGCTTGTTGCCGTTGACGCGCTCATGGGTCTCCATGACATCCCGCAGGGCCTCGGCCTCCTCAATGGGCCGCATGTCCTCCCGCTGGATGTTTTCCGCCAGCTGCGCCACGGTCTTGTCGTAGTCAGACATATTGCGCACCGTGGCGCGGATGGTCCCCCACTTCTCTCCGCCTTCCTCGCTGCGCAGCAGCTGGTAGGCGCGGAAGCGCCGCTCGCCCTGGACCAGCTCGTACTTGGCATCCTCTCGCTCCACCGGCCTGACCAGGATGGCGTTGTAGAGGCCGTCCTGCTTGATCTGCATGGCGAGCTCACGGATGGATTCCTCGTCAAAGTGCTCGCGGTGCTGCCGGGTCACCGCGATCTCGTCGAGCGGGATGAGCCGGGCATCGCC
>JALWJU010000367.1 GCA_026997055.1 Paracoccaceae bacterium
GGCGTCGTTGAAGCGGAGCGCGGCGAGCGCCTCGTCAACGGCCTCGCGCAGGCGCGCGACCTCGCCGATGATCCAGCGGTTGGCGGTGGCGGTGGGGCTGGGGCGGGAGCCGTCCGAGCCCAGGGCGCCGTTCATCTCGGCAAAGCGCGCGGCGTTCCACAGCTTGGTGCCGAAATTGCGATAGCCCTTGATGCGGTCGGTCGAGAGCTTCAGCACGCCGCCGATCGCCGCCATCTGCGCCATCGTGAAGCGCAGGGCGTCGGCGCCGAATTCGTCCACGATTTCAAGGGGGTCGATGACATTGCCCCTGGTCTTGGACATCTTCTGCCCCTTCTCGTCGCGCACCAGCTGGTGCAGATAGACGGTGTGGAAGGGATCCTCGCCCAGCACCGCCTGGCTCATCATCATCATCCGCGCGACCCAGAAGAACAGGATGTCCTGCCCGGTGATCAGCACATCGGTGGGGAAATAGCGACGCATTTCCGGCGTGTCCTGCGGCCAGCCCAGCGTGCCGAAGGGCCAGAGGCCGGAGGAAAACCAGGTGTCGAGCACGTCCGGGTCGCGCCTGAGCGCGCGCCCGCCGGCCTTTGCGCGCGCCTCTTCTTCGCTCGCCGCGCAGTATTCGTTGCCCTCTTCGTCATACCAGACCGGGATCTGATGCCCCCACCACAGCTGGCGCGAGATGCACCAGGGCTCGATATTTTCAAGCCAGTGGTAAAAGACCTTTTCGCCGCTCTCGGGCATGATCGTGACCCGGCCCTTGCGCACCGCCTCGAGCGCGGGGCCGACGATCTGCGCCGTATCGACGAACCACTGGTCGGTCAGCATCGGCTCGATCACCACCCCGGAGCGGTCGCCGAAGGGCTGCATGATCGGCTTGTTCTCCACGAGCGGCACCGCGTTGCCGTCCGCATCCGTGGTCATCACCGCGAGCCCCTCTTGGGTGATCTGCTCGACCACCTTCTTGCGGGCCTCGTAGCGGTCGAGCCCGCGCAGGTCGTCGGGCACGAGATTGAGCGCGTCCACCTCGGCTTCGGTGAAATCGGCGCCATTCGCGATTTCCTGCGCGCGGGCGGCGGCCTCGGCATAAGGCGCGCCGTCGGCTCGCATATGCGCGCGGGTGTCCATCAGCCGGTACATGGGGATGCGGCCGCGCCGGGCCACCTGGTAGTCGTTGAAATCATGGGCGCCGGTGATCTTGACCGCGCCGGAGCCGAAATCCGGGTCCGGGTAGGGGTCGGTGATGATCGGGATCAGGCGGCGGTGCTCCTTCGGCCCCACCGGGATCTCGCAGAGCTTGCCGACGATGGGGGCATAGCGCGCGTCATCGGGGTGCACCGCCACGGCACCGTCGCCCAGCATGGTTTCGGGCCGCGTGGTGGCGATCGAGATGTAGTCGCGCTCTTCCTCGAGGATCACATTGCCGTCCTCGTCGCGCTCCACATAGGTATAGGTCTCGCCGCCGGCGAGCGGATACTTGAAGTGCCACATATGGCCATCGACCTCGCGGTTCTCCACCTCGAGGTCGCTGATCGCGGTTTCGAAATGCGGGTCCCAGTTCACCAACCGCTTGCCGCGGGTGATCAGGCCCTTTTCATACATGTCCACGAAGACCCGGATCACCGCATCGTGGAAATCGGGGCTGTTTTCATGGCCCGTGCGCGGATCGCCCGGCGCGCCGGCCATGGTGAAGGCGTTGCGCGACCAGTCGCAGGAGGCGCCGAGGCGCTTCAATTGGTTGATGATCGTGTCGCCGTATTGGCCCTTCCACTCCCAGACCTTTTCGAGGAACTTCTCGCGCCCCAGCTCGCGCCGGCCGGGCGCGCCCTGGGCGGCCAGCATCTTTTCCACCTGCAACTGGGTGGCGATGCCGGCATGGTCCTGGCCGGGCTGCCAGAGCGTGTCGAAGCCGCGCATCCGGTGCCAGCGAACGAGAATGTCCTGCAGCGTGTTGTTGAAGGCATGGCCCACATGCAGCGCGCCGGTGACGTTGGGCGGCGGGATCATGATGGTGAAGCTCTCGTCGCGCGACTTGTTGGCCCCGGCCCTGAAGGCGCCCGCCTGCTCCCAGGCCCGATAGAGGCGCGGTTCGGCGGATTGCGGATCGAAGGTCTTTTCCATGGCCATTGGGGCGTCCTCGGCTGGTTGCGTCCGGCTCCGTTTAGCGAATGGGAGCAGGAAGGGGAAGGGGGCGGCGGGGGCGATTTTTCTGCGAAAAATCGGTGCCTCCGGCGGGAGTATTTCAGGAAAGATGAAAGGGCGTTCAGGGGCGGCGGTCGATGCGGGTGGAGAGGTGGATCAGGCTTTCGGAGCCGCGCACGCCTTCGGTTTCGCCGATCAGGTCGAGGGTCCGGTCAAGCTCGCGGGTGGAGTGGGCGGCGACTTCCAGCACCATGTCGAAGCGGCCCGAGGCGGTATGGGCGGCGCGCACCTGGGGAAGGCTTCTGAGGCGGGCGAGCACGGCCGGGGTGGCGCGGGGCTCGAGCCAGACCAGCACGGTTGCGCGGATGCGGGCCGGATCTGCCTCTTCGCCCAGCCGCAGGGCGTAGCCCGCGATGATGCCGCGCGCTTCCAGCCGGTCGATGCGCGCCTGCACGGTGGAGCGGGCCAGTCCCAGCCGGCGCGCCAGCGTGGCCACGGGCAGGCGGGCATTTTCCTGCAGGAGGGTGAGGAGGGCGCGGTCGGTTTCGTCCATTTGTATGCTGCTATCGTTTATCTGACGAAAGTCTATTGCATTTTGCGCAATCTGACACTCGTTTTCGACGGCATTATACGGAAAGCTGAGGAAAACGACGCGCGAGGTTTCCATGAGCCGACATCCCGAGATATGGGCCAGCCCCGAGAGCTATCTTGTCAGCGTGGTGCCGGAGGATCCGGTGCTGTTTTTCGCGCCGGGGGTGTTGCGGCGCCTGGTGCGGGACTTTTGCGCGGGCTTTCCGGGGGCGGTGACCTATGCGCTCAAGGCCAATGATTCCCGGGCGGTGATCGAAAACCTGATCGGGGCGGGAATCGCGGGCTTTGACGTGGCTTCGCCCGCCGAGATCGACAAGGTGCGCGCGGTGAGCCGGAGCGTGGCGCTGCATTACAACAACCCGGTGCGCAGCCCGGCCGAGATCGCCCGGGCGCGCGCGGCGGGGGTGGTGTCTTATGCGGTGGACGGTCTGTCGGAGCTCGCAAAGCTGGAGGCGGCGGGGCTGGCGCGCGGCACCGAGGTAGCGGTGCGCCTGCGCCTGCCAGTGGCGGGGGCGGTCTATGATTTCGGCGCGAAATTCGGCGAGGATCCGGCCGGCTGCGTGGAGCTTCTGCGGGCGGTGGAGGAGGCCGGCTTTCGCCCGGCGATGACCTTTCACCCCGGCACCCAATGCGCCGCCCCCGAGGCCTGGACCGCCTATATCGCCACCTGCGCCGAGGTGTCGCGGGAGGCGGGCGTGGCGCTTCGGCGGCTCAATGTGGGCGGGGGCTTTGCGGCGGATTATCGGGGCGAGGCGCCGGATCTGGGCGCGGTATTCGCGGCGATCCGGGGCGCGGTGGAGGCGGCGTTTGGCGAGCGCGCACCCGCGCTTCTGTGC
>JALWJU010000368.1 GCA_026997055.1 Paracoccaceae bacterium
GCGTCCTGGCGACCCGCTCGAGCTGGCTGCCGGGCACGCCGGTCACGCGCTCGACTTCGTCCGGGGTCCAGCGGGCGACTTCCTTGCGGATCTCGTCCATGCCCCAGACCCGGGTGCGGATGAATTCCTTGTCCTCCCAGCCATTTTCGAAGATGTGCCAGAGGATGCCCCAGATCACCGCCACGTCGGTGCCCGAACGGATGCGCACATATTCGTCGGCATGGGCCGCGGTGCGGGTGAAGCGCGGATCGACCACGATCAGCGGCGCGTTGTTCTGCTCCTTGGCCTTGAGGATATGCAGGAGCGAAACCGGATGCGCCTCGGCCGGGTTGCCGCCGATGACGATCATCGAGCGGCTGTTGTGGATGTCGTTGTAGCTGTTGGTCATGGCGCCGTAGCCCCATGTATTGGCCACGCCGGCAACGGTGGTGGAGTGGCAGATGCGCGCCTGGTGATCCACGTTGTTGGTGCCCCAATAGGCGGCGAACTTGCGGAACAGGTAGGATTGTTCGTTGTTGAACTTGGCCGAGCCGAGCCAATAGACGCTGTCCGGGCCGCTTTCCTCGCGGATCGCCAGCATCTGGTCGCCGATCTCGTCAATCGCCTGCTCCCAGGAAATGCGCTTCCAGACGCCGCCTTCTTTCTTCATCGGGTATTTCAGGCGCCGCTCGCCATGGGCGTGTTCGCGCACGCTGGCGCCTTTGGCGCAGTAACCGCCGAGGTTGAACGGACTGTCGAAGCCGGGCTCCTGGCCGACCCAGACGCCGTTATCGAGCTCCGCCACCACGGTGCAACCGACCGAGCAATGGGTGCAGACGGACTTGACCGTCTCGAGCATCTCACCCGTGGCTTCCCGGGCACCGGCCCCGGTGACCGAGCCGGCAGTGGCTCCGATTGCGGCAAGTCCGCCAATGGCAAGCCCCGAGCCGCGCAGGAAGCTGCGCCGGTCAACGCAGATGTCCGAAACATTCGACAGGCGGCCGGTCCTCTGGGGGTGCCTGGCTGCCCCGCTGGTCTTTTTCCTCAGCATGTGCTTCTCCCTTGGTGCTGGCGGCTCGCGGTGCCGGGCCGCCTCTGGGGATGTGTCGGCGCTGGTGCCGCCTGGCGCCTGACAGCCAGTCGCGCTGATGCGCCTACTTCCCGGATCCTAGAATCTGGCGCTTTCGTAATAGGCCCTGACATGTGCGGTTTCGCGCAAACCCTCGCCCCGCTCCTGCGTCTCGCGCGCCTCGGCCGCGCCGGTGCTGGCGACGACTGCCACAGCCGGCGCGCCGGCTGCGGCCAGCTTGAGAAAATCGCGGCGCGTGGGGGCGTCCTTTTCCTTTCCGTTCATGGGTGTCTCCCTGTTCATGCCCCGTGGGGCGGTTGCTGTCAGCAGGCTGACCTGCCTAGCCTGCGCTCATCCGAAACGCCTCGTGCTCGATCTCGACGAAGGCGCCGCCCACCGAGCCCAGCGCGGCGTAAAAGGCCGAATTCGGCACCGCTTCCAGATCGGCAAAGAAATGCGCGGCCCAGGGGGCGATGTGGCGGTTGAAGAATTCCTTCTGGCGGGCGAGCGCCACCGGCGCGCCGAAGCGGCCGCGGATCATGCCCGCCATCATCTCGCAGAGGCTGGCGATATTGTCCTCGGGTTCGAAGCGGCCGGACGCCCGCCCGATGCCCAGCGCGCGCATGTCGCGGCGCAGGTCGGCCAGCGGCTTTTCGTTGAGAAATCCGGTGAGGTAGAAGCTCGCGTAAGGCAGCAGCTCGCCGCGACCCAAGCCGATGAAAAGATCGGTGAATTCCTGCTCCACCTCCAGCGGATTCACCGCTCCGGCGACCCTCGCCAGCGCGCTGACCGCCTGGCCGAGCGGGCTTTCGTCTCCGCTCAGCGCCGCGGTCTGCGCCAGCAGGTCCTGCCCCGGCGGTCGGGCCAGAAGCGCGCCGAGAAAGTCGTACATGTCGGCGCGCAGGCGGTCTTCCTCGGCAATTTCCGGGTGTTTCGCGGCGGCATTCATGCGGTCTGGCTCTCCTGGTCGTGAAATTCGAACCGCATCCGGCGCGGGGCCGGGGCGGTGGCGGGAATCTGCTCGGAGGGAGTTTGCTCGGCAGCTTCCTCGAGGATTTCCTCGGGGTTGGGGTGCGCGCGCGCTTCGGGGGCAGGTCCGGGCGCGGCCAGCGCGGCTTCCGCCTCGACCTCTGTCTCGGCCTGCGCGGGCTCTTCGGCAGGCTCGGCCGCGGCCTCCTCGACCTCATCGAAAAAGCCTTTACCCACCCGGTAGGCGGTGGTCAGCGCCTCGCCGGCGCCGGTGGAAATGGTGAAATCCTCGCCGTACTCCACCAGCCCGTCCACATTGGCCAGCGCCGGATTGCTCCGCCACAGCTTGCGCAGGGCCGCACGGCGCAGGCGCTCGGGCACCTCGCTTTTCAGAAAGGCGGCGAAGTCGTCGCCGGGGCCGAGGCTCTGCGGGTCCGGCAGGCCAAGCTCGGCGCAGATTTCGGCATCGCTCCTGCCTTCCATCGCCGCTTCGACGGCGGCGCGCTCGGCGGCCGCGCGCTCAAGGGCCTCGGCCTCGGCCACGCGCGCCTTGCGGCGGCTCCATGCGTCCAGTCTGCCCGGCGGCCGGCTCATCCGCGCGCCTCCCGCTTCAACCGGGGCGAGGCATAGACATCCGCCGCCTTGGCGATGCGCGCATCCCCGATGCCGGTCTCGACCAGATCCACCCGCTTCCGGTTGCGCCGGCGCTTGACGAATTTCTCCTCGACATGGTGGCGCTCGACAAAGGCCTCGATCCAGGCACACAGGCCGGCGGGCATGGGCACCGCCTCCACCTGCTCCTCGCCGCTATCGGCATAATCCTGCGCCTCGTAGGGCGAGGCGGTGACCAGGCGCGGGGCGATTCCGTGCGGCCCCTCGCCGAGATCCAGCACCACGAAGACCGAGGGCTGCGTGGCCGAAAGCCCCGTGCGGTAGGCCTCGGCCTCGGCGCGGTGCAGCTCCAGCGTCAGGGTGCCGGCGTGGTATTCCACCGCGTCGCCCTCGCGGCGCAACTCCTTCCAGCGCTCCACCGGCGCGCCGGGCAGCACCGCGGCCACCTGCCAGGCATGGGCGGCCCAGCGCGTCACCCCGGGCGTGCGCCGCAGAACGATCCCCAGCGGCATGGATGCCGACCTTTCAGCCCCTCCCGCCTGCTTCGCAATCGTCCCTGTCATCGCCGTCAAGCCCCTTTTCAATGCCAGCTTGGGGGCAATTTTTCCGGCTACAAAGCGATTTCTGCCCGGCGGCGCGAATATCCGCCGGGCGGCGGAAAAGGTGGACATTTCGACCAGTCCGAAGCGGGGGCGCACGGGGCCTTCCGGTCAGATTGTCCACATGCGAAAATCCAAGAAAATCGGTTGGGATACTTTCGCATGCCTTGCAGACGAATCACCCTTTACCGGCAGCATTTTCGGTGGAAATGTGAGCGGGAGAATCGGCGCACTCCGTCGAAGCGCCACCGACGGGACGGGGAGGATCATGGCCGGGAGGGTGATTTTATGCGATTGCGCAGGCAGCTTCGCGCTCGACCCGGAAGCGCTCTCGGCGGTGACCGGGCTTGCCTGCAGCCGCGTCCATTCGGCGCTGTGCAGCGATGAAATCAGCCGCGCCGCCGAGGAAATCGGCAAGGGAAGCGCCGTCATCGCCTGCGCGCAGGAGGCGGCGCTGTTTGCCGAAGTCGCTGCCGGTCTGGGCGCCGAGGCCCCGCAATGCGTGGATCTGCGCGACCGCGCCGGATGGTCCGAGGAGGGCGAGAAGGCGGGGGCGAAAATGGCCGCGCTGCTGGCCGAGGCGATGCTGGAAAGCCCGGTAGAGAAGACCTTCGACATCACCTCCGAGGGGCGCTGCCTGATTCTCGGCCCCGAGGCGCTGGCGCTGGAGGCGGCGGCGCAGCTGGCCGAGGTGCTGGCGGTAACCGTGCTGCTGGAGCGCCCACCGCGGGAGCCGCCGCTGGACCGGCGCTTTGATGTGGCTGTGGGCAGGCTCCGGCGCCTGCGCGGCAGCCTGGGCGCCTTCGTGGTGGAGATCGACGCGCTGCGCCAGTTCATCCCCGGCGGGCGGGTGCCCGGCTTTTTGCCGCCGCGCGACGGGGGCCGCTCCGAGTGCGACATCGTGCTGGACCTCAGCGGCGGCAGGCTGTTTGCGGCCGGGGCGAAGCGCGACGGCTACCTCAGGGCCGAGCCCTCCGACAGCCGCGCCGTGGCGCGGGCGATCCTCGAGGCGGCGCAGCTGGTCGGCACCTTCGAGAAGCCGCTTTACGCACGCACCGAGCCGCTGCTCTGCGCCCATGCGCGGGCCGGGATCACCGGCTGCACACGCTGCATTGACGCCTGCGAGAGCGGAGCGATCCGCCCGGCGGACGACCATGTGGCGGTGGATCCGGCGATCTGCGCGGGCTGTGGCGACTGCTCGGCGGTCTGCCCCTCCGGCGCGATCAGCTTCGACGCGCCGCCGCCCGCGCATCTGTTTCGCCGCCTGCAGGTGCTGGCCGAGACCTTCCGCAAGGCCGGCGGCAAGGCGCCGCGCCTGCTGGTCCATGACAGCGGCTTCGGCAGCGAGATGATCCGCCACATGGCCCGCCATTCGCGCGGCCTGCCCGCCGATGTGATCCCGCTGGAAGTGCCCTCGCTGCCGCTCTTCGGCCATGCCGAGATGCTGGCCGCGCTGGGAGTGGGCTTTTCCTGTGTCGGCCTGCTGCTCAGCCCCGAGACCGAGCCCGAGACCCTCACCCGCGAAGCGGCGCTGGCCATGGCCATTGCCGGCAGCGAGCGGGTGCGCCTGATGCCCGGAGACAACCCGGAGGCGGTGGCGAAAACGGCATGGAGTTACCTCGCCCCGCCCCCGGTGGCCGCGCCGGTCCTGCCCATGGGCAGCCGCCGGCAGGTGGTCCGCCTCGCCGCCCGCGCGCTCAATCCCGCCGCCGGCGCCCCCCTGCCCCTGCCCGAAGGCGCGCCCTATGGGCGGGTGGCGGTCGATACCGATGCCTGCACGCTCTGCCTGTCCTGCGCCGGCCAATGCCCGTCCGGCGCGCTGGCCGACAATCCCGACAGCCCCGAACTGCGCTTTCAGGAAGACGCCTGCCTGCAATGCGGGCTCTGCACCCGCCTCTGCCCCGAGAGTGCGATCCGTCTGGAACCGCGCCTGGACCTCTCGGACGAAGCCCTGGCATGGCAGGTGCTCCACCACGAGGAGCCCTTCGAATGCATCGAATGCGCCACCCCCTTCGGAGTAAGATCCTCGATCGAACGTATCGCCGCTCAACTGGCGGAAAAGCACGCGATGTTTGCCAGTGACGAGCAGGCGCGGCTGATCCGCATGTGCCCCGATTGCCGCATAAAGGCGCAATATGGCGGCGCCGGCGAGGATAATCCGCTCAGAAGCGAATCCCGCCCCCGGGTGCGCACCACCGAAGATTACCTCTCCAGGCGCGGCGATGGCTGAGGCACAGGCCCCGCCAGCGGGAACGGGCCGAGAAAACCGAAGAATACGCGAAGAAGCGCGCCTATCTACCCGGCTCTGCCCGGCCTGGCTGTGGTGGTCTTTCAGCAGATCGTCCATCCGGGCGCGCCTGAGCGGACATGTATCGGGGTCTATTGGGGTCAGGCCCCATAATCCGGCAATCCCGCGGATTGCGCGCCAGGAGGAGGGCCATCCCTCTTTTCTTTTTCCCGCAGGTGGTGCAGGATCGGTATATGATGTTGTTTCTATATATCCTGATCGGTGCGGTGCTGGGAGCCTTTCTCTCCTACGCGCTGGACATGAAGACGGACCCCGTCCCGGCCATCGTCATTTCGGCCCTGGGCGGGCTGGTCGGCGGGCTGGCCCTGTTTATCATCACTCCCTTCTGGAGCATGCTGTTCGGCCTGGTCGGCGCCGTTCTGGGGGCGCTGCTCCTGCTCTGGGCCGTGTCCCTGTCCGCGCGCTGAGGGCGCCCCCCGGGCCGGCGCGGCGGCCGAGGCCTGGCCCTCCGGGAGCAGCGAGGCCGCGACTGCCCGGCTGCAAACGAAAAACGGGAGACAAACGGGAGACGAAAGAGCGAAAGCCCCGCGCTCAGCGCCTGAACGGCGCCATGCCGGCGCGGGCGAGTTCGTCGGCGCGCTCGTTTTCGGCGTGGCCGGCATGGCCCTTGATCCATTTCCAGGTCACGTCATGGCGCGCCTGGGCCGCATCGAGGCGCTGCCAGAGATCGGCGTTTTTCACGGGCTTTTTCGCTGCCGTCTTCCAGCCGTTCTTCTTCCAGCCGTGGAGCCAGGAGGTGATGCCGTTCTTCACATAGGCGCTGTCGGTGACGATGGTGATGGCCGAGGGGCGGGTGAGCGCCTCGAGCGCGTTGATCGCGGCCAATAGCTCCATGCGGTTGTTGGTGGTGTCGGCCTCGCCGCCCTGCAGCGTGCGCTCCCTGATCACACGCCCCCCCTCGCGCGCCTGCAGCAGCACGCCCCAGCCGCCGGGGCCGGGATTGCCGGAACAGGCGCCGTCGGTATGGGCGATGAGCTCAACCATGGGCGCGGATCAGCAGGTAGCGGTCCAGCTCGCCCGCAAGCCCCCTGCCCTCGGCGTGCCGGCGCGCGGTGATGGTGAAGCCGGCCTCCAGCAGCAGCGCCTCAAGCTCATCCTCGCCCCAATAGGTGTAGAAACGCCCGAGCCGGTCGCGCCCCTCGCCCGCGCCGAGCTTCATGCCCAGATGCAGAAGGCCACCGGGATAGAGCGCGCGTTTCATCCGGCGCAGTTGCCCAGCCAGCGCCGTGCGCGGCAGATGCAGGAGCGAGAAATTGGCCCAGATGCCGTGAAATGCGGGGCTGGCGGGCAGATCGGCGAAATCCGCCTGCCGGGCGCTGACACCGGGGCGCGCGGCGGCCAGCGCCGCCATCTCGCCGGAGGCGTCCAGCGCCTCGACCGCGAAGCCGCGTGCCGCGAACCACTCCGCATGATGCCCGGGCCCGCAGCCCAGATCGAGCAGCCGCGCCCCCTCGGGCAGCAGGGCGGCAAAGGCCTCCATCTCCGGCAATTCCTGCATCGCAGCAGCCAGGCGCGCGTATTCCTGCGCGCGCGCATCATAGACGCTGATCGTGTCCCCGCTCATCCGCGCAGCACCATGGGCACCTTGAACGACACGTTTTCCTGCGCCGTTTCAACCACTTCGCAGGTCAGGTCGTAATGGTCGGCAAAGGCGTCGATCACCTCGTCGATCAGCACCTGCGGAGCCGAGGCGCCGGCGGTCAGCCCCACAGCCCGCACCCCCTCGAGCGCCCGCCAGTCGATATCTGCCGCACGCTCGACCAGTTGCGCATAGGCGCAGCCATTGGCGCGGGCCACCTCGACCAGGCGGCGCGAATTCGACGAATTGGGCGCGCCGATCACCAGCAGCGCCTGCACGCGCGGCGCGATTGCCTTGACCGCCGCCTGGCGGTTGGTGGTGGCGTAGCAGATATCTTCCTTGTGCGGGCCGACAATGGCCGGAAAGCGCGCCTTCAGCGCCGCGACGATGCCCGCCGTGTCGTCGATCGAAAGCGTGGTCTGGGTGATATAGGCCAGCCGCTCGGGGTCGCGCGGGGCGAGGCGGGCCACGTCGGCTTCGTTTTCGACCAGCAGCACCTCGCCCTCGGGCAGCTGGCCCATCGTGCCGATGGTCTCCGGGTGGCCCCTGTGGCCGATCATCACCATCTGCAGCCCGGCGCGGTGGTGGCGCTCGGCCTCGATATGCACCTTGGAGACCAGCGGGCAGGTGGCGTCCACATAGACCATGCCCCGCCGCTCCGCCTCGGCAGGGACCGACTTGGCGACCCCGTGGGCGGAAAACACCACCGGGCGGTCGTCGGGCACCTCGTCAAGCTCCTCGACGAACACCGCGCCCTTGGCCCTCAGCCCATCTACCACATATCGGTTATGCACGATCTCGTGGCGCACATAGACCGGCGCGCCCCATTTTTCCAGCGCCAGTTCGACGATCTTGATCGCCCGGTCCACGCCGGCGCAGAAGCCGCGCGGAGCGGCGAGGTAGAGGGTGAGGGGTACCTTCGACATGGGCCGGGCTTAGCATCCGCCTGCACCCGGGTCCACGAAAAACCGGGGCACAGGGGCCCCGGTTGTATTGCGCGTTTCCGCATCCGGATTCGGGCATGCTCCGAAAGCTCTCGCCCGGTGTCCGGCCCGGAGGCATCCCGGCTCTCCCGCCCCCCGGATCCCGTCAGATCTCGGTGCTTTCGCTTTCGCGCCGGTATTCGGGCTCGATCTCACGCGGAGGGCGGCCGATCACGTCTCTCAATTCGTCAAGCTCGATGAAATTGTCGGCCTGACGGCGCAGGTCGTCGGCGATCATCGGCGGCTGGCTGCGGATGGTGGAAACCACCGAGACCCGCACGCCCTTGCGCTGCACCGCCGCAACCAGAGGGCGAAAATCGCCATCCCCCGAGAAAAGCACCATGTGGTCGATATGCTCGGCCAGTTCCAGCGCGTCCACGGCCAGCTCGATATCCATGTTGCCCTTGACCTTACGCCGGCCCATGGAGTCGGTGTATTCCTTGGCCGGCTTGGTGACCATGGAAAAGCCGTTGTAATGCAGCCAGTCCACCAGCGGGCGAATCGGAGAATAGTCGTCATTCTCCAGCAGCGCCGTGTAGTAGAAGGCTCGTAACAGCTTGCCCCGCCGCATGAATTCCTGGCGGAGGAGCTTGTAGTCGATGTCGAAACCGAGCGCCTTGGCGGCGGCATAGAGATTGGAGCCATCTATGAACAGCGCCAACCGTTCGTCCTTGTAAAACATAATGTCTTCCTTTTCGAACTATCCATCGACGCATTCCGTGAGTGATGTGATAATGAGGCGTCTCTGGAATCCGGTGTACTTTTAGGAATTATGCCACATGCTGCAAGAGGAAAGTGACCCATTGCTCGCAACTCTACCAGTGGTTGCCATGGGAAGCAACGAGGAATATGCTTTCGGCGGCGCATGCGAGATCGTCGCCCGGGCGCCCGCCGCACTCGAGGCGGCGGGGCTGAAGCTGCGGGCAATGAGCGAACTCCTTGAAACCCCTTGCTTTCCCCCCGGACACGGGCCGGATTTCGTCAATGCGGCAGCGCTGTTCGAAACGGATCTGGCGCCCGAGCGGATACTGGAAGTGCTGCACCGGGTAGAGGCGGAATTCCGCCGGGAGCGACACCGGCGCTGGGGGCCCAGGACGCTGGATCTGGACCTGATCGCGGTGGGCGGGGTGATTCTGCCGGGTGCGGCGGAGCTGAGGCGCTGGATCGACCTGCCGCCCGAAGCGCAGCTTCGCGAGGCTCCCGAACAGCTGATCCTGCCGCATCCGCGCCTGCAGGACAGAGCCTTCGTGCTGATTCCCATGGCGCAGATCGTCCCCGAGTGGCGCCACCCGCTGACCGGAAAGACGGTGCGGCAGATGCTCGCCGACCTGCCGGAAGCGCAAAAAGCCGCGATTCGTCCGATCAGGCGGCGCCCGAGAGCACTTTGAGCCCTTGCAAAGCACGGGTTCGCCGCTTAGATAGGCCCTGTCCCTCCCACTCCCAGGCACGGAGAAGCACATGGCCCGCGTGACGGTTGAAGATTGCGTTGACAAGGTTCCCAACCGGTTCGAACTGGTGATGCTGGCCGCCCATCGGGCGCGCGAGATCTCCATGGGCGACCCGATCACCGTGGACCGCGATAACGACAAGAACCCGGTCGTGGCCCTGCGCGAGATTGCCGAAGAGACGCAAAGCGTCGATGATTTGCGCGAACGCATGATCCAGAGCCAGCAGACCCAGATCGAGGTGGACGAACCGGAAGAGGATCGCATGGCGCTGCTGATGGGTGCCGAGACCCCGGACAGGCCGGCGGAAAACGAGATGGGTGACGAAGACCTGCTGCGTGCCCTGATGGCGGCGCAAGGCCAGGGGTAGCTGCGCGGGGGGCAGCCCCTGATGGACGGGCCGGATGAGCGTTGGCGATGTCGAAGATCTTGTCACCCTGATCCGGGCTTACAACCCGAAATCCGACGCTGATCTGATCCGGCGTGCCCATGCCTATGGCGAGAAGATGCACGAGGGGCAGTTCCGCCACTCGGGCGAGCCCTATTTCACCCATCCGGTCGCCGTGGCCGCCATCCTGGCCGAACAGCAGCTGGACGATGCCTCGATCGTCACCGCGCTCCTGCACGACACGATCGAGGACACCGGCTCCACCTTTGGCGAGATCGAGGAAAAATTCGGTCGCGAGATCGCCGAACTGGTCGATGGGGTCACCAAGCTGACCAATCTGCAGCTGAACTCCGCCGCCTCCAGGCAGGCGGAGAATTTTCGCAAGCTGTTCATCGCCATCTCGAAGGACATGCGGGTGATCCTCGTCAAGCTCGCCGACCGCCTGCACAACATGCGCACGATCACCGCCATGCGCCCCGAAAAGCAGGTGCAGAAGGCGCGCGAGACCATGGATATCTACGCGCCGCTGGCCGGGCGCATGGGCATGCAGTGGATGCGCGAGGAGCTCGAGGACCTCGCCTTCAAGGTACTGAACCCGGAGGGGCGCGCCTCGATCATCCGCCGCTTCATCCGCCTGCAGCGCGAGAGCGGCGACGTGATCCACAAGATCACCGGCGACATCCGCGAGGCCCTGGACAAGGCCGGCGTCGAGGCCGAGGTATTCGGCCGCGCCAAGAAGCCCTATTCGATCTGGCGCAAGATGCAGGAAAAGGAGCAGAGCTTTTCGCGCCTTTCCGATATCTACGGCTTTCGCGTCATCACCGAGACCGAGGACGAATGCTACCGGGTGCTGGGCGCCATCCATCGCCGCTGGCGCGCGGTGCCCGGCCGCTTCAAGGATTACATCTCCCAGCCCAAGACCAACGGCTACCGCTCGATCCACACCACCGTCTCCGGGCGCGACGGCAAGCGGGTCGAGGTGCAGATACGCACCCGCCAGATGCACGAGGTGGCCGAGACCGGGGTGGCCGCGCATTGGTCCTACCGCGACGGGGTGCGGGTCGAGAATCCCTTTGCCGTGGACCCGGCCAAATGGATCGCCACGCTGACCGAGCGCTTCGATTCGGGGGAGGATACCGACGAGTTTCTCGAGCATGTGAAGCTCGAGATGTATGCCGATCAGGTATTCTGCTTCACTCCCAAGGGCGAGGTGGTGAAACTGCCGCGCGGGGCCACCCCGCTCGATTTCGCCTATGCGGTGCATACCGATATCGGCGATGGCTGCGTGGGCGCGCGCATCGACGGTATCCGCGTGCCGCTCTGGACCCGGATCCGCAATGGCCAGTCGGTCGAGATCATCACCGCCGAGGGCCAGAGCCCGCAGGCGACCTGGCTCGATATCGTCGCCACCGGGCGGGCCAAGAGCGCCATTCGCCGGCGTTTGCGCGAGGCGGACCGCAGCCGGTTCATCAAGCTGGGGCGCGAGCTGGCGCGGGTGGCTTTCGAGCATGTGGGGCGCAAGGCCACCGACAAGGCACTTGCCACCGCCGCCAGGCGGCTGGGCCTCAAGGACGGCGACGAGGTGCTGGCGCGCCTCGGCTCGGCCGAACTGGTGGCGCGCGACGTGGTGGCACTGCTCTATCCCGAAGCGGTGCCGGTCGGCGACGAGATCGAGGTGGAAAGCGCCGTGGTCGGCCTCGCCCACGGCCAGAGCTTCGAGCGCGCCCCCTGCTGCCAGCCGGTGCCCGGCGAGCGCATCGTCGGCATCGCCTTTCGCGGCCGCGGGGTGGTGATCCACGCGATCGACTGCGACGGGCTCGAAGAGTTCGCCGAACAGACCGAACGCTGGGTCGATCTGCACTGGCAGCCGGGCCGCCATCCGGCGGTGCATACGGTGAGCCTGGACCTCACGATCGCCAATGACGCCGGGGTGCTGGGGCGTATCTGCACCCTGATCGGCGAGCAGGGGGCGAATATATCGGATCTCGAATTCCTCGACCGCAAGCCGGATTTCTACCGGCTGATCGTGGATGTGGACCTGAGCGGGGTGGAGCACCTGCACAAGGTGATGACGGTGCTCGAAGCCGACAGCGACGTGGCCACGATCCGGCGTCTGCGCGATGCCGGCCGCAAGCTGCCGCGGCCGGAGGAGAAGACGCGGAGCGAAGGGGACGAAGGGGAGCGCGATGTTCAAGCGTAACCCCCGCTCCTGGGCGCGCATGATACTCGAGTTCTTCTACCCGCGCGGCGGCTGGTACCGTGCCGCCAGCTACGTCATCCACCGCCTGCGCCGCCTGCCGGACCCGCCGCACCGGATCAGCCGCGGGATCGCCGCCGGAATCTTCGTCTGCTTCACGCCGTTTTTCGGCCTGCATTTCCTGACCGCGGCGATTCTCGCCTGGCTCATGCGCGGCAATATCCTGGCGGCGATTCTCGCGACCTTCTTCGGCAATCCGCTGACCTTCCCGATCATTGCCGAAATATCCACCGATCTGGGCGCGCGGATGCTGGGCCTGCCCATCGAGATGCACCTGCCCCAGATCATGGCCGCCTTTGGCAATGCAATGGGCGACCTGGCCCATAACTTCAAGGCCATGTTCACCGACGATGTGGCGGAATGGCGCCGTCTCGGACATTTCCTGCATTTCGTGATCCTGCCCTATACGGTAGGCGGAATCATCCCCGGCATCATCACCGCTGGCTTCTTCTACATGCTGTCGCGTCCGGCCATTTCGGCCTATCAGAAGCGGCGGATAAAGAAGCTCAAGGCACGCTACAGCAGACGCATGGCCGAGCACGCAGCCCGGGCCGAGGCGCTCGCCCGCAAAGAGCGGGCGACGCAGGAAGCCCGGGAAGTACGGGCCGGGCTGACGCCGGCGACGAAGCCGGATAAGCTCGCAGAACCCGATTCAGAAAAAGATTCGGTACAGGATACGAGGAAAACACCATGACCGACTACCTGGGGCAGCTCAGGCTGGGCGTGAATATCGACCATGTGGCTACCGTGCGCAATGCGCGCGGCTCGAGCTACCCGGACCCGGTGCGCGCGGCGCATCTCGCCGAGGCGGCGGGGGCCGACGGCATCACCGCACATCTGCGCGAAGACCGTCGCCACATCACCGACAGCGATATCGAGCGGCTGATGGAGGCCCTCACCGTGCCGCTCAATTTCGAGATGGCCGCGACCGAGGAGATGCAGGCGATTGCCCTGCGCCACAAGCCCCATGCGGTGTGCATCGTCCCCGAGCGGCGCGAGGAGCTGACCACCGAGGGCGGGCTGGAAGTGGCGCGCCAGGAAAACCGGCTGGCGGACTTCATCGCGCCTCTGCGCGAGGCCGGCTGCCGGGTGTCGCTGTTCATCGCCGCCGATCGCGCCCAGGTCGAGGCGGCGGCACGGATCGGCGCCGACGTGGTGGAGCTGCATGTGGGACCGCTCTGCGATGCCTTTCACGAGGGCGACATGGATTTCCACGCCGCCGAACTCGCCCGCGTGGCCGGGATGGCCGTGCGCGCGCATGAACTGGGGCTCGAGGTCCATGCGGGCCACGGCATCACCTATGACACGGTTGCGCCAATCGCCGCGCTGCCGCAGGTCATGGAGCTCAATATCGGCCATTTCCTGATCGGCGAGGCGATTTTCACCGGACTCAAGGCAGCCATTGCCGAAATGCGCCGGCGGATGGAGGCGGCACGGGGGTGAGCGATTTTTCGCAGAAAAATCGTGCCTCCGGCGGGAGTATTTTCGGAAAGATGAAAGGGAAGTGAAGTGAATATGAGGCTTGTTCTTGCATTACTTGGCACGCTCATCGCCCTGCCGGTACAGGCGCAGCAGGTGCGCGAATGCGACTGGCATGCTTCCGCCTGGAACCTGGCCGAGCCGTGGGAGGAAAATACCCGCACCTTTGCCAATGGTGCGGTGCGGCTGGCACTTCTCGACACGATCGAACCGGCAGCGGCACCCTTCCATCTGCTTCTGCTCTCGCCCCCCCATGACGAGCTTGGCGCACGCCAGTGCCGGATTGTGTCCTTCCAGGACGACCTGGGCTTTGGCGATATCGGCTTTGCCAGTCTCAGCGCATCCTATGACCCGGCCATCGGGCTGATCTTCGAGGTGCCGGCGACAATCTATCTGCCGGAGGAAAATTTCGCCAATCCGTCGCTGTTGCGCATCACGCTCAACCAGGCCACCGGCGCGGTCGGCACACAGGTATATCCGGGGGCGGAATGATCCTCGGGATCGGTACGGATCTGGCCAATATCGAGCGCATCGAAGGCGTGCTCGAGCGCCACGGCGCGCGCTTCCGCAATCGGGTCTTTACCGAGGCCGAACAGGCGAAAGCCGAGC